>NZ_SORI01000008.1:0-88033 GCF_004366815.1 Aminivibrio pyruvatiphilus
TGCTTCGCTATCGCCTTCGGTCCTCCGCCTCCCTGCGCTTCCTCGTGCTTCCTTACCAGCTCTTCGCACAGCTCGTCAATTGTTCGGTGTGACATCTGATGTGTTTGCCTCCTTTGTCCCCTGGTTGTCTTCCGTCCGCGGGAACAGTTTCCTGAGTATGTCCGCTGAGACCGTGTAGGGGTTTATTTTTCGTGCAGCCAGGTCCTCCATAAGTTCCCGGCTTTTGTGAGCCTGCCAGACTTTTTCAGCTTTCCTCGTCAGATTCTTCAGAAGGATATCTTCCACCTCGGATGAAAGGCGCCTGAACTCGAACCGCGTGCCCTCAGGACTGTTTTTGACGAATTCATGATGCTTCATGATGCTCTCGGCGAACTCCTCCACACCGGTGCCGTTTTCCGCGACGGTAAGGTGTACGGGAGGTGTCCAGGCCTTGTCCCTGACAAGCTCGAGCATGAGCCTCACTTCGGCGGCTACCCTGTCGACTCCCGGCTTGTCGGCCTTGTTGATGGCAAAGACATTGGCGATTTCCATGATGCCCGCCTTCATTATCTGGATATCGTCGCCCATGCCGGGAACCAGGACGACGCACACCGTATCGGCAATCTTGATGATGTCCACTTCCGACTGGCCGACACCGACGGTTTCGATGATAATGACATCCTTGCCGCAGGCGTCAAGAAGCAGCACCGCCTCCCGGGTTCCCCTGCTCAGGCCGCCGAGGGATCCCCTGGTTCCCATGCTCCGGATGTACACGCCCTGATCTCCTGTATGGCGCTGCATCCTGATACGGTCGGCAAGGATGGCTCCACCGGAGAAGGGGCTCGAGGGATCAACGGCGATAATCCCCACACTCTTCCCCTTTTTCCGGAAAGATTCGATCAGCTTGTCGGTCAGCGTGCTTTTCCCTGCCCCGGGACTGCCCGTGATGCCGATGACCATGGCTTTGCCGGTGAGGGGGTAAATCCGGCGCAAAATCCCATCGGCTACCGGATCATCATTTTCAATCAGGCTGATTATCCGGGCGATGGCCCGGGTATCCCCTGCCAGCGCCTTGTTAATGAGAATATCCACAGCGGCTACTGTTCTTTGGCCCTTTTTTCCGCCACAGCCTTTTCAAGCCATTCAACACAGACGGACGTCGGGGTTCCCGGTCCGAAGACCGCTCCTGCGCCGGCCTCGAGAAGCCCCGGAATATCCTTGTCGGGAATGACTCCTCCGCCGAAAACGATGACGTCCCCGGCCTCCTTTTCTTTCAGCATGTCGATGATCTTCGTGAAATAAAACGTGTGGGCTCCGGAAAGAATACTGATGCCTACCGCATCTGCGTCCTCCTGAAGAACGGTTTCAACGATCTGTTCCGGTGTCTGCCTCAGGCCGGTGTACACCACTTCCATTCCGGCGTCCCGCAGAGCTCTCGCCACGACTTTCGCTCCCCTGTCGTGTCCGTCGAGTCCCGGTTTTGCCACAACCACCCTGATTTTTCTTTCGTCCACGGAATATCCCTCCAGTGTGTTATAAGACTTTCTAAACGGACGTGCCGCTACAGAACGATATTTTCGGTATACTCTCCGAATACGTTCCGGAGTACGCCGCAAATTTCTCCCTCGGTTGCATAGGAGCGGACGGCATTGATGATGAGGGGCATGAGATTCGTGGAGTCGTCGGCCGCCGCCCTGCGGATGTCATCGAGGGCGTTCTTTACGGCAAGGTTGTCCCTGGATTCCTTCAGCTTGTGAAGCTTGGCGATCTGCCGCTCTCCCACGGAAGCATCCACGGTAAGGAGGTTCATCTCCCCGTTGTCTTCCCTGACCTGGAACTTGTTCACACCGACAACGATGGCTTCCTTCGCCTCAACCGATCTCTGGTAGTCGTAGGCCGCATCCTGGATATGCTTCTGCACGTATCCCTTTTCGATGGCGGTCAGCATGCCGCCCATGTCGTCTATTTGGCCGATGTACTCGAAGGCTTTCTTTTCGATCTCGTTCGTGAGGCTTTCAACCACGTAGGATCCTGCCAGGGGATCGACCGTATTGGTCACGCCCGATTCGTAGGCGATGATCTGCTGGGTTTTAAGGGCTATACCGACACTCTTTTCGCTCGGAAGGGCCAGCGCCTCGTCCATGCTGTTCGTATGGAGCGACTGGGTTCCTCCCAGGACGGCGGCAAGGGCCTGCATGGTAACGCGGACGATGTTGTTTTCCGGCTGCTGGGCCGTGAGGGTGCTTCCCCCCGTCTGGGTGTGGAACCGAAGCATCTGGGCCTTCGGGTTGGTGACGCTGAAGCGGTCCTTCATGATTCGCGCCCACATGCGCCGGGCTGCGCGGAATTTCGCCACTTCCTCGAGGAAATCGTTATGGGCGTTGAAGAAGAAGGAAAGACGCTCTCCGAAAACGTTGGGATCAAGACCTTTCCTGGCGGCGGCTTCCACGTAGGCGATACCGTCGGCTAGGGTGAACGCTACTTCCTGTGCAGCGGTGCTTCCGGCTTCGCGGATGTGGTATCCGGAGATGGAAATGGTGTTCCACTTCGGCACGTTCTCGCTGCAGAACGCGAAAATATCGGTAATAAGCCGCATGGAAGGCTTCGGGGGGAAGATGTACGTCCCCCGGGCGATGTATTCCTTGAGAATGTCGTTCTGGATGGTTCCCGAAAGGACGTCCATGGGCACACCCTGTTTCTCGCCCACGCAGATATACATGGCAAGGAGGACGCTCGCGGGAGCGTTGATCGTCATGGAGGTGGAGACCTTGTCCAGGGGGATCTGGTCGAAAAGGATTTCCATGTCCTGGAGACTGTCAATGGCAACTCCCACTTTTCCGCACTCCCCCTGGGCCATGGGGTCGTCGGAATCGTAGCCTATCTGGGTGGGAAGGTCAAAGGCTACGGAAAGGCCGGTCGTCCCCTGGGAGAGCAGGTAGCGGTAGCGCTCGTTGGACTCTTCCGCAGAGGCAAATCCCGCATACTGCCGCATGGTCCAGAATCTGCCCCGGTACATGGTGGGCTGGACGCCTCTCGTAAAGGGGTACTCTCCGGGAAACCCGATATCCTTCATATAGTCCACGGACTCGGTGTCGTCCGGACCGTAGAGTCTCCCTAGGGGGAGCCCTCCTCCGGTAGTAAAGTTTTCCTTTCTCTCTTTGTTCTTTTGAAGCGACTTCGCCACGCCTGCCTCGAATTTCGCCCTGGCGTCTTTGTATTCCGTATTCATGCGTGCATCCCCTCCTCGAAAATTTGTTCTGTCAATAGCCTGTAATTTACAGAAGATCGGGCCATAGGGGCATCCAGTCCCTTGAGGATGCCGAACCTACGTCCATGTAGACGGAAAGGACGGACCGGCTGGGAAAGCCGGACGACGTTTCGTCGGAAGGCAGGGAAATCCTGACTTCTCCGCGGTAAGACGAGGAATACCCCGGCAGATCCCCTTGCGGGGAAAAGAGGGTTGTTCCTCCCGTGAGTCCCGATGCCCGGACGAGGGGCATCGGCGAAACGGTGTCGCAGAATGCGAAAAGGCGAATTCCGTTTTGAAGGCAAAAGCCTGCAAGCTGCTTCAGTTCTCCGGGAGAAAAGGGAATGGAGGATGCAGCAGCAACATCGGTGAGCCTGTTCCTTTTATCTGTCCAGAGCTGCCCAAGAATCTGCAGAACCTCTTTTCCCGTGGCCGCTTCATGAAAACGGCCTCCCGCCCGGCTGCCCGGGGGCACGAAGAACACGGCGGGATCCGCCGCCTTTTCCGGCAGGAACCGGAAGTCCGCCGTCAGCATCCTTTCATTCCAGACCGACGTGACAACCGGCCTGTTCCTCGACATATACGTGCGGTACGGCCCTGAAATCGACGCCCCGAGCAGAAAGCTCTCCCTGTCTTCCTCCCTGAGGACTGAGGGAGTATCAAGGGAGAGAAACGCTGGGGAGGATTCTTCAGGAAACAAATACATCTCCCAGAGTGAAAACCCCGCCACATCGAGGCAGTATACCCTGTCCTCGAGGGAAAAAAGGCTCCAGGCTCCGGGTGCTTCACGAATCACGGTCTCCGACCTTACTGCCTCCATGGTCTCAAAGGAAATGGTTGTTTTGCTCACCTCTCCCTTTTCATGGACAACAAAGAGATCGCCGAAAGGCGACCAGGCCAAGTCCCGGGGCGAATCCGCCCCGAAGGAGAACTCCGTGCGCCTTTCCCGGAGGGACACAATGAAAACCAGGCTGTTGTTGCGGTCGGCCACTGCAAGCCATTCTCCGAATGTCGCCGCTGCCGCGGGCTCAAAGGGGTGCTCCGTTTCAGGAAAGGTCAGTTCGGAAACAAGAGACAGGTCAGGAAGGGAAAATATCCCCGCTCTTCTGTAGGAAGCACTCACTGCTGCGAAGGCGCCTTCCGAGATCAGGGCGCCGTCAGAGGGAGGAAAGGGAAGTTCCCCGAGTTCCGTCAGTTCTTTCCCGCCGTCGCCGAAGGAGAGGACCTTCCCGCTTTCAAGAAGGACAATCCCGCTGGTCTGCCCTGAAAAAAGAGCTGTCACAGGGGATTCCAAATCGATACCGGAAAAGGACCGTTCTCCCCGGTTGCGCATCCACAGCCGGCCGCCGAGCGTATCTGCGACAGCCAGTCCTCCCGAGGGAGAGGATTCAGCCTTGCCGAGCCCTTTAATCCCCAGGTTCTGTAGAACGGGAAGGCCGAGGGCAGTCCTCAGGTCCCTCATGGAAGAAGCAGTCCGGGAAAAGACAGGCCTGCCCGCAAGAACATCGCCGAGGAACCTTCCCTCTTCTTCAAACCGTGAAAGTATACGGGGAACCGCCGTATCTCTCGGCCGGACTTCCAGAAAATACTTCAGCGACTTCAATGCGTCGTCAGCTCTTCCGGTTCTGTGAAGCGCAAGGCCGCGCATGAGATAGAAGTCAACGAGAAAAGTGTTCAGCTTCAGCGCCCTGTCAAGGTCTTCAAGAGCCCCGTAGTAATCCCGGGTGCAATACTTGCCGTAGGCGCTGCCGAAAAACTTCTCAGCCTCTTCCCTGTTCGCCGGGGGGAGGACCGCAGGCTCAAGGGGCACCGCCTGAAAGAAAAAAAAGAGGCACAGAGGAAGCAACAGCACGGTCCGAAGCCATTTGCAATCACGATCCATCGGCGGCACTCCCCCTCTCAACTCCCGGAATATCCTCAGAAATGTTTCGAAATGACATCGATGCCCGCAAAGGAATAAAAAGCGAGCGTAACCGCCCCTGCCAGAAGAAAGCCCAGCAGCATTCTCAGGTACAGCACCCACATCTCCCCGCCGGGCAGGGAGCCGCTCCGTATACGCACCACGATACGGGCGATGAACAATGAGGCAAGAAACATTCCGAGGGCTATAAGCGCTTGAACATTGACTATAGGCATTCTTCACTCAACTTTCAGCTTCTGATAATGGCAATTAGGATAACTCATAAAAAAAGGGAACGCCACTTAAAAAATCCTTTTTTTCGGCAATGCCCGGAGAGAAAAAAGAAAAAAATGTTCCTTCCACAAAAAGATACCCTGGATTTCGCACCCAGGGCATCTACTATACCATTTTTTCGGGATGTTTCGGTCATTGGAACGGGAGAAAGAAAATCAGCACACTCCTGCCTCTTCCCTGCCGGCGGCACTTTCATCGTTGAGATGAATCTGTTTCAGCACCGATACGGCGACCTCCAGAGCCCGCTTGCCGTCAGTGATCCCGACAAGGGGTTGTTTTCCTTCCCGGACGCAGGTTACGAAATGCTGCAGCTCCAGCTTCAGTGGTTCGCTCTTGGGGAAGACCGGGTGTTCGATAACCTCCACGAGACTGCTGTTGTTTTGCCGTACGCACCGGTTGATGGATACGTCCTGAGTTTCATAGTCGATGGTTACGTATCGCTCAGGCTCCATGATCTCGAGCTGTCTCAGCCGTCTCTCCGAAACCCGGCTTACGAGGATGTGGGCCATGGATCCGTTTTCAAACGAGATCTGGGCGGAGGCGATGTCCTCGTGATCTGACCGGATGCATCTTCCGGTGGCGGAAATGGCCGTAATTTCGGAACGGACAAGGGAGAGTATGATGTCGATATCGTGGATCATCAGGTCAAGTACGACCCCGACGTCGCTGATACGGGGAGAGAAGGGGCCGAGTCTCCGGGACTGGAGGAAGAGAGGTTCGTGAACAATCTTCGAAATGTACTGGACAGCGCTGTTGAACCTCTCGATATGCCCCACCTGAAGGACGAGATCAGAGTCGGCCGCTATTCGAAGCAAACTCTCCGCTTCGCTCACCGTGGTTGTCACCGGTTTTTCGATGAGGACATGAATCCCGTTGCTCAGCGCCTTCTTCGCTATTTCGAAGTGCAGGCTCGTGGGGACCACAACACTGACGGCATCAGGCCTTGCCCTGGCGATAAACTCATCCATATCCGTAAACCAGGGAACGCCCAGGTTGTCTCCTATGGCGGCGGCCCTGCTTTCGTTCTGGTCGACGACGCCTACGAGCTGCGTCCCGAGGAGTTCTGTGTATACCCTAGCATGGTGCTGTCCGAGATGTCCGACCCCGATGACACCCAGCCGTTTCAGGTCCATGAACGGATCAACTCCTTTAGATGCTTGAAAAGTGCTTTCCCCGTACAGTATTCTCACGGAGGGAGCATCAAAAGTGGCATGAGAGTAAATTATTCCATCCAGGCAAGAAGAAAAAGCCTGTTTTCCCTGTCGCCCCTTCTGTATGAATAGCATACATCATTATCCCTGAAAGTGCACAGGGGGACGGAACAGATCATTTCTTCCCCGATGCCCGCATCCCTGAGCTGTTTCCTGATCTCGCCGCCAAGGTCGAAAAAAACGTCATCCCCGTCTTCCGCTATGTTGTGCCGGGAAAAAGTCTCTATACCCCTCTGCGTCCAGGGCTCGTCCTTTTTCCGAAAGTAGTGCTCTCTTCCGATTCCCGGACCGATCCAGGCCCAGGTTTTCGACGGGTCGGCTCCCTTCTCATCCAGAAGGGAACGGACGGCCCTGCCCGTGATATTGAGCACGGTGCCTTTATAGCCTGAATGAAGGAGGACGATCCGGGGAGAAGGAGAAAGGGAAGCTATCACCACGGGGAAACAGTCGGCAAACCGGAGTGAGGCCTCTATGCCGCACCGGTCGATAAGAACTCCGTCGGCCATGGGCCGGGCCGGAAGGGCCGCGCCGCCGGAAGCCGCAATGACATCAGTTCCGTGAACCTGTTGAGGGGCTACAAGGGAACCTCTCCTGGGGAACGGGTCCAGCAGAAGATTCCTGGAACGGCCGGGAACGCCCGACGACCGGTCCATGGCAGCTCCCTTCAGGAACAGCCGCATGAAAAACCGTTTTTCCCCCTCCGGCGGCAGAAAAACTATGGAATCGTTCACTGGGGAATCTTCGATTTCGTATGCCGGGCCGTTCCCTTTCAAAAAAGCAGCTCCTCTCTTCGTGAAAGGATCAGGGTGCGCATCCAGCCGATGAAGTAGAGGCTGCCGCAGCATACGGTGCCCTGCCCCTTTCGCTCTGAAGCCTTCAGGGCATCCAGGGGGTCCGGGAAGACCTCCACCGCGTCCTCTTTCCACCCGCTGCGCCTAGCCGCCTCCGCGAGCACAAACGGATCGGCCGATCTCGGGTTGCCGGGAACGGACGTGCAGATAAGTCTCCCGGCTCCTTTCAGCAGCAGGGAGAGCCCTGCGGGAAAATCCTTGTCCTTCATGCAGGCGAAAACGACTGTCGGTTTTTTCCCGCCGTAGATTCCCCGGATACTCTCCACAAGCCTTCTTATACCGTCAGGGTTATGCCCTCCGTCAAGGACCAGGGGCGGATCGGCTCTGAGTATTTCAAACCGCCCGGGCCAGCGGGCATTCTCCGCTCCCTGAAGAAGGGCTTCCCCCGTGATGCGGGGAAACCGGCCGGAGAGGCACAACATCCCGGCGGCGGCAAGGGAGCAGTTTTCAACCTGGAAAGAACCGTGCAGCGGTGTCCGTATGGGAAAGCGTCCGCCTCCGCAGAAGAATGAAAAAGCCGTTCCCTCAGCCGTAACGGATATGTTCTCTGTCCGGACTTCTTCGGGGAGAACATGGGGAAGGGCGCCTGCGGCACGGGCTCTTTCCCGGAAAAGAGGAACAAGACCGGCGGGACTGCCCGAGAAAAAAGCGGGAATCCCTTCCCGCATGACCGCGAATTTTTCCCCCGCGATCTTTTCAAGGGTGTCGCCGAGAAAGTCCATGTGGTCCATGGAAATGGACGTCACGAGGGTGAGGACCACGTTTCCCAGGAGATTCGTCGCGTCGAGCCTTCCGCCGAGTCCGGCCTCTACCACGGCAAGCTCCACCCGGTTCCGTGAGCAGAGAAGAAACGCCGCCGCCGTGATGAGCTCGAAAAAGGTGGGAGGGTCGGACCGGAGGAAATCATCCTCCTCCAGGGCCTTCTGAATGGCCTCCGCCGCCCCGGTCCATTCCCCGAGGGAAAGGGGAAAACCGTCGATGAGAAGTCGTTCATCAGGTGATTCGAGATGGGGGCTGGTGTAGAGAGCAGTCCTGTACCCCGCCTCCCTGAGGATGGAATCGGAGAAGGAGGCTGTGGATCCCTTGCCGTTGGTGCCCACGATGTGGACTGCCGGGAAGTCCATCTGGGGATTTCCAAGCTTCTCCATCAGGCGGGAAATACGGTCGAGCCCCGGGCGGATTCCCGCACTGGCGAGGGAAGCAAAAACATTCTCCAGTTCTTCGAAGGACCGGGGCTTCGTGTTCATGGCCGTATCAGGAACGTTTCAGGCTTGAGAGGTTTTCTTCAATCCTGGAGAGACGGGCTTCATTTTCCGCGAGCCTGTCCTTTTCCTTCTCCACGACCTCCGCCGGCGCCCTGCTGACAAAATCTTCGTTGGCCAGTTTTCTCCTCCCGGCCTCGATGTTTTTCCTCATTCCGGCCATTTCCTGGCTCAGTCGTTCTATTTCCGCAGCGATGTCCAGGATATCCCCCACCACGAGGCTGACCTCTCCGCTCTCCATCTGGGATGAGAGAGAACCGGCCGGTTTTTCTTCCTCCGGTGAAAGAAGGGTGATCTTCCGTATTTTTGTGAGGGTTTCCATGATCATTCCATTCTCCCTGAGCACTTCGGCAAGGAGGGAATTTTCTTCCGTCTGCACAAATGCCTGGTTCGCAAATGCCTGGGGTGCGATTCTGGATTCCGCCCTGAGGTTTCTCAGGATGCGGACCGTTTCCTGGAAAAGCCCCATTTTTTCAGCGGCTCCCGGATAGTCGGGCCTGTCTTCCCATCGGGGCCAGGCATTCTCTTCGATGAATCCGCCGCCGAAACCGAAGGTCTCCCAGAGTTCTTCGGTCACGAAGGGAATGAAGGGGTGAAGAAGCAGAAGGACATCCCGGAAAACTCCGAAAATCACGGTCCGGGCGGCCAGTTTTCTTTCGGGACCTTCGTCTCCCCTGAGGGCCGGCTTGGAAAGCTCGAGATACCAGTCGCACAGGTCCCCCCACACGAAATCGTACAGGAGGCGCGCCGCTTCCCCCGTCCCGAAGCTGTCAAGCAGCCGGGACACTTCGCCGCAGACAGTCTTCGTCCTGGCGAGTATCCACCGGTCATGTAGGGCCAGGGGAGAATCGGCCGAAAGCTCCGAAAGAGGCACGCCGTCTTCCAGGTTCATGAGGGCGAACCGGGACGCGTTCCAGATCTTGTTCATGAACAGCCGGTACGTCTCGATCTTGCCGGTGCTCAGAAGGATGTCCCGCCCCTGCACCGTGAGGGCCGCCAGGGTCATCCGGAGGGCGTCGGCGCCGTATTTGTCGATCATGTCGAGAGGATCGATGACGTTGCCGCTCGACTTGCTCATCTTCTGGCCTTTTTCGTCACGGATAAGGGCGTGGATGTACACATCCCTGAAGGGAACCTCGTCCATGAACTCGAGGCCCATCATGATCATCCGGGCCACCCAGAAGAAGATGATGTCAAACCCCGTGACCATGAGGGACGTGGGGTAATAGAACCCAAGGTCTTCCGTCTCGTCGGGCCACCCGAGGGTGGAAAAAGGCCAGAGGGCGCTGCTGAACCAGGTATCGAGGACATCCTCGTCCTGGACTATCTTCGTGGAACCGCACTTTTCACAGGCAGCCGGGTCGTTCTCAGACACCGTGATATGGCCGCAGTCTTCGCAGGTCCACGCGGGAATGCGGTGCCCCCACCAGAGCTGCCTGGAAATGCACCAATCGCGGATATTCTCCATCCACTGGAAATACACTTTTTCCCACTGCTGCGGGGCCCAGCGTATCCTGCCTTCCTCCACGGCCCTGACCCCGGCCTCGGCCAGGGGCTTGGCTTTTACGAACCACTGCTCGGAGAGATAGGGCTCCACCACGGTGCGGCACCTGTAGCAGTGCCCCACGGAATGGACCATCTCTTCCGTCTTTTCCAGAAGTCCCGAGTTCCGGAGGTCTTCTTCGGCCTTCTTTCTCGCCTCTTCGATGGAAAGGCCTTCGTACCCCGGCGCCAGCTCATTCATGAAGCCGTGTTCGTCGATCACCTGCACCTGCTCGAGGCTGTGGCGCTGACCGACGAGGAAGTCGTTGGGGTCGTGGGCAGGCGTTATCTTGACGCAGCCGGTGCCGAACTCCGGATCCACCATGATATCTTCAATCACGGGGATTTCCCGCCCGCCGAGGGGCACCCGGACTTTTCTTCCGGCAAGGGCCGCCTTTTCAGACCTCGGGTGAACGGCTATAGCCACGTCCCCCCAGATGGTCTCCGGACGGGTGGTGGCGACGATGAGCCAGCCTTCGCCGTCGACGAAGGGATACCGGACATGGTAAAACTTCCCTCCGTGCTCCTCGTGCTCCACCTCGATGTCGGAGAGGGCGGTATGGCACCGGGAGCACCAGTTGATGATATATTTCCCCTTGTAGATGAGCCCTTTTTCGTACAGGCGGACAAAGACTGTCCTGACAGCCCGGGAGAGCCCCTCGTCAAGGGTAAACCGTTCCCGGTCCCAGTCGCAGGAGTTGCCGAGCTTCTTCATCTGGTTGATGATGCGGCTGCCGAACTCTTCCTTCCACTCCCAGACCCTCCGGACGAATTCGTCCCGTCCGAGGTCGTGCCGGGATTTCCCCTCCCCCGCTATCCTCCGCTCCACCACGTTCTGGGTGGCGATTCCGGCGTGGTCGGTGCCGGGAAGCCAGAGAACGTTGTACCCCCTCATTCTCTTGTACCTGCAGAGAATATCCTGGAAAGTGTGGTTGAAGGCGTGTCCCATGTGAAGGGAACCCGTCACGTTGGGAGGCGGAATGACGATGGAAAAGGCACTGGATTTGTCGCCGCCGGGGCGGGCCTTGAAAAGTCCTTTTTCCGTCCACGAGGCATACCATTTGTCCTCAATGGGTTTGGGGTCGTACGCTTTGGCCATTTTTTCCAGGATATCAGACATGACGAAACTCCCTCCGTTGCGTAAATTTACTCTTCCGGTGATCCCCCGGGAGACGTATGGTCCCCGGAAGCGAGATACTTCTCGAGAAAGAGCCTCAGGTCCTGAATGCCGTCTCCCTTTTCCGCCGACGTGATGATCGGCACATCCACCGATTTCAGGCCGTTCCGGATATATTTCTGGAGCGTGCCTCTTCTGGCGCCCTTTGAAATTTTATCCCCTTTGGTGAAAACTACAAGCAGGGGAAGGTCCAGGTGGGAAAGCCAGTCCTGGAGAGCTGTATCGTTGGCGAGCAGACCGTGCCTGAAATCGGCGAGATGAAGCACGAGCTCCAGCGACGCCCTGTTCGAAACGTAGCTGTCAATGAGAGCAGACCACTGATTCCGCTCTCCCTTGCTCCTGGAAGCGTATCCGTATCCGGGAAGGTCCACCAGCCTGAAGGGGCAGGCGGGACTTTCCACGGCGAAAAAGTTGATGCTCCTGGTCTTTCCGGGCGTTGCGCCCACATGGGCAAGGCGGCTTCCGAGAAGCTTGTTCACGAGGCTTGACTTGCCCACGTTCGACCTTCCCGCCACGGCTATTTCGGGAACGTCCTGAAGAGGGAACTGGTCCGCCCGAAATGCCGTGGCTTCGAGGCGGACCTTCCAGAGTCCCGTCATTTCAATTTCGCTCTCTCGAGGGCGAAGTCGAACACTTCCGCCGCCCGTTCCACGTACCTGAAGGAAAGTCCGTCCCTGGACCATTCCGGGATCTCCTCCACGTCGGGCCTGTTGGCAGCCGGAAGGATGATGTTCTTTATCCCCTGGCGTTTCGCCGCCAGGATCTTGTCCCGAATCCCGCCCACAGGAAGGACCTTTCCCTGAAGGGAAATTTCCCCCGTCATGGCGATTTCCGGCAAAACGGGGCTCTTCCGGACGGCGGAGAGCATGGCAAGGGCCATGGTGATGCCTGCCGAAGGCCCGTCCTTGGGTATGGCTCCCTCGGGGACATGAAGGTGAACGTCGATAGTTTTCCAGTCCACGTCGCCGATGCCGAACCCATCCGCGTTCGCCCGGAGGAAACCGAGGGCCGTCTGGGCAGATTCCTGCATCACCGAGCCCAGGTTGCCCGTGAGGGTGACGTCCCCCTTTCCTTTCATGGTGACCGCCTCGATGACGAGCACGTCTCCCCCCGTCTCGGTCCATGCAAGGCCCACAGCCGTGCCGGTCTCCTTTTTCTTCGGCAGCCGGAGATCATACAGCCTGGGCGGACCCAGGTACTCTTTCAGCTCCCTGGGACCCACAGTCACGGCACCTTCGAAGTCCTCCCCTTTTTCAACCAGTTTCCTTGCGATTTTCCTGCAGATGGTGGAGAGTTCTCTTTCCAGCCCCCTGACTCCCGCTTCCCTGGTGTATTCGCTTATCAGCTGTTCCAGACCCTTCGGGGTCACTTTCACCTGCTTCGGCGACAGGCCGTGCTCCGTGAGAATGCGGGGGAACAGATGTCTCTTCGCGATCCTGATCTTCTCCTGCCACACGTATCCCGGTATTTTTATCACTTCCATCCTGTCCAGCAGGGGACGGGGAATGGAATGGGTCACGTTGGCGGTGGTGATGAAGATCACGTCGCTGAGGTCCACCGGCACCTCCATGAAATGATCGGTGAAGGCACCGTTCTGTTCCGGGTCCAGCACCTCGAGCAGGGCGGCGGAGGGGTCTCCCCTGAAGTCCTGCCCCATCTTGTCGATCTCGTCCATGAGCAGGACCGGATTTCTTACCCCGGCCTGCCGTATTTTCTGAATGATCCGCCCCGGCATGGCGCCGACGTAGGTTCTGCGGTGCCCCCGTATCTCGGCCTCGTCCCGCATGCCGCCGAGGGACATGCTGACGAACTTTCGTTCAAGAGCCCGGGCGATGGATTTCCCGAGGGAGGTTTTTCCCACCCCCGGAGGGCCGACGAAACAGAGCACCTGCCCTTTCATCCTGCCGGAGGCGAGCTTGCGCACCGCCAGAAATTCGAGAATCCGCTCCTTGACCTTTTCCAGGCCGTAATGGTCTTCTTCCAGCACTTTTTCAGCCCTGACGATGTCGAGGTTGTCAGGGGAAAACCTGTTCCACGGAAGAGCCACCAGCCAGTCAATGTAGGTTCTGACCACCGTGGCTTCCGCTGACATGACCGGCATTTTCGAGAGCCGGTCGAGCTCGTGGAGCGCCTTGTTTCTGGGCAGCTCCGGCATGTCCGCCTCTTCGATCTTCCCCCGGAGCTCCTCGATCTCCGACGGCGTCTCGTTCTGGCCGAGCTCGTCCTGGATAATCTTCAGCTGCTCCCTGAGGTAGTATTCCTTGTGTCCCCGCTCCACTTCCTGGCGGACCTTGTCCTGGATGTCATGCTCCAGCTGGAGGATGTCGATTTCCTCGAGAAGGAGCTTCAGGATGAACTTGAGGCTTTTCTCGGGGTCAACCATTTCCAGCAGGCGCTGTTTCCGTTCCACCTTGATGGACAGGTGCGAGCTCACCAGGTCCGAAATCTGCCTGGGGTCGTCGACATTCATCACCGTGACGAGGACCTCCGCCGGAATTCTCGGATGGAGGGTCACATACTTGTCAAACTGCTCGAGGACGCTCCGCTTCAGGGCCTCGAGGTTCGGAGAAACGCTCTCGTCCCATGGAAGGGGCACCACGTCGGCCTCGAGAGCCTCTTTCCCCCTGCTGAAGGATTCGACCCTGACCCTCTCGACCCCCTCGATGAGCACCTTCGTCGTTCCGTCGGGAATTCGCACCATCTGCAGAATGGTGCAGAGGGTGCCCACGGCGTAGAGATCTTCCACCCTGGGGTCGTCGATCTGCATATCCTTCTGGGCGACCACGAGGATGTTTCTGTCCTGGAGCATGGCCATTTCTATGGCTTTCAGGGATCTCGGGCGTCCCACAAAAAGTGGGGCTATGATCCCCGGAAAGACCACGATGTCCCGTATGGGGAGGACGTAGCAGCGGCGCGGACTCTCCATTGGTCAGGCGACCTCCTTGGAGCTCTTTCCCTCAAGAACGGGGTCCTGCAGCCCTTCCACGGCATCTTTCGTGATGATGACTTTCCGGACTTCCCTGCTCCTGGAGGGAATATCGTACATCAGCTCCATCATGATGTTCTCGAGAATAGAGCGAAGTCCCCTGGCCCCCGTATTTTTTTCGTTCGCCTTCATGGCTATGCTCCGGACCGCCTCGTCGGTGAACTCCAGTGAGACCCCCTCCATGGAGAAGGTCTTCTGGTACTGCCGGATAAGGGCATTCTTCGGCTCTGAAAGAATCCGGACCAGCGCGTCGGCGTCCAGCTCTTCAAGGGGAACGAGCACCGGAAGACGGCCGACGAGCTCGGGAATGAACCCGTAGGTCATGAGATCCTCCGGCTGTATCTGCTTCATGATCTCGTATCTCCGGGCGTCATGCTTTCCCATGATGTCGCCGCCGAAACCGATGAGTTTTTTGTTCACCCTGCGCCCGATGATCTCCTCCACGCCGTCGAAGGCTCCCCCGCAGATAAAGAGGATGTTGGACGTGTCGATCTGTATGAAATCCTGGTACGGGTGCTTCCGTCCTCCCTTGGGCGGAACGTTGGACACGGTTCCCTCGAGAATCTTCAGCAGCGCCTGCTGGACACCTTCCCCGGAAACATCCCGGGTGATGGATGCAGACTCGGATTTTCTCGACAGCTTGTCGATCTCGTCAATATAGATGATTCCCCGCTGGGCTGCCTTCACATCGTAGTCTGCAGCCTGGAGGAGCTTCACGAGGATGTTTTCCACGTCCTCGCCCACATATCCCGCCTCGGTGAGGGTGGTGGCGTCGGCGATGGCAAAGGGAACGTTGAGTTTTTTCGCCAGCGTCTGGGCGATAAGGGTTTTGCCGCACCCCGTGGGCCCGAGAAGAAGCACGTTGCTTTTCTGGAGCTCCACGTCGGCATCCTTTCCAAGATTGTTGCTGATGCGCTTGAAATGGTTGTAGACCGCCACGGAGACGCTCTTTTTTGCCCACTCCTGGCCGATGACATACTGATCGAGGAAGGCCTTTATCTCCCGCGGCTTCGGGGCTTCGGACATGGGGATGAAGTGATCCGCCCCTCCGCCCGCCTCTTCCGCTTCCTCATTGAGAATGAGATTGCAGAGGTGGACGCATTCATCGCAAATATAGACCCCGGGTCCGGCTATAAGCTTCTGGACTTCGTCCTGCCCCTTCCCGCAGAAAGAGCACCTGGAATTTCCGCCCTTTCCTCTTCCGCTTCCTTTATCATCAAATTTGAACACGAAACTCTCCCTCCCTGGAGCCTTCCGAAGATACAGCAACAAGGGAGCACCTCGCGGGCTCCCTTGAAGTCTTATCGGAAAGGCTTCGTTGCGAGGAGCAATGGCTACCTCGAATGGATGACTTTATCTATGATCCCGTATTTCTGGGCCTCATCGGGAGACATGAAGAAGTCTCTCTCCGTGTCGGCCGCGATTTTTTTCTTTGTCTGCCCTGTATGCTGGACAAGTATATCATTCAGGCGGTCGCGCAGCTTCAGTATTTCCCGTGCGTGGATCTCCACTTCCGTAGCCTGTCCCTGGGCGCCTCCAAGGGGCTGGTGGATCATGACCCTCGCATTGGGGAGAGCGAGACGCTTCCCGGGGGCGCCTCCTGCAAGGAGCACGGCGCCCATGCTGGAAGCCTGGCCGATGCAGATCGTGGATACGGGGCACTTGATGTACTGCATGGTATCGTAAATCGCCAGTCCCGCGGTGACGTATCCCCCGGGGCTGTTGATGTAGAGGTGGATGTCCTTCTCCGGATCTTCGCTTTCGAGAAACAGGAGCTGGGCAACCACGATGTTGCCCGTGTGTTCGTCTATTCCTTCACCGAGAAAGATAATTCTGTCCTTGAGGAGCCGGCTGTAAATGTCATAGGTTCGTTCTCCACGGCCGGTCTGCTCGACCACGTACGGAATCAGCATGCTGGGTGCCCTCCTTCCGGAATCAGCCGTTCTGCTGCTCTTCAGTCACCGGAGCTGCCGCATCGGAAACCCGGACCGCCTCCATGATGGCTTTCACGGTCTTTCTGTATTTGATCCTGTTCGCCACTTCCATGAGACGTTTCTCGTCCTTGAAGAGGCTGTTGACCAGACGGTCGGCGTCTATTTTATAGGTTGAGGCCAGGGTGGCCATCTCAGCCTCGAAATCTTCCTTTTCCACAGAAACCTTCAGGTCTTCGGCAATCCTGTCGAGAACGAGGGATCGGCGGACGATGGTCTCCGCCTGCTTTCTGATGCCTTCCTCGTACTGCTCTTTCGTGGTGCCGGTCTCCTGAAGGTATTCGTCCATGGAGATATTCCGGCTGCGCTGGATTTTCTCCTCGTCTTCCTTCTTCATCGCTTCGACCTGCCTGGTGATCAGGGTTTCGGGAACGTCGAGGTCAGCTTTTCCGGAAATCAGCTCCACCGCGTCGTATTCTGCCCTGGACTGGTTTTCAGCCTGCATTCTCTCGTGAATCCTCTTTTTGACTTCTTCGCGGAACTCCTCTTCCGAAGCGCATTCCTGATGGAGAATCTTTTGGAATAACTCCGGGGTGAGCTCGGGGAGCACCCTCTCCTTCACTTCCGTGACGGTCATGTCATAGCGGAGGGTTTTGCCCACGAGATTTTTCTCGGGATAGTCCTCCTCGACCATCACTTCCGCTTCTGCCTGCCCGCCCGGCTCCTTGCCGAGAAGGGCATCCCTGATCTCGGTCCTCACGGAGGACTGGGAGAGATCGAGGGTGGTCGTGTCCGGTCCGTGCCGTTCCTCTTCCCCGTTTTCTCCGGAGAGGATGGTGAAGTATTCAATGGCGACCGTGTCGGTCCCGGAAATGGGACGTCCCTCCACCGGGACCAGGGTGGAGTTCTGTTTCAGAATCTCCTGGACGGTCCCTTCCAGCGTCTCGTCGGAAACATCGGCAACCGCTCTTTCCACCGAAATATCCTCAAGCTGGGGAAGGGTTATCTCCGGGGACACCTCGAAGGTAAGCACCACCTCCACGGGGCTGCCCTCCTCCATCTTCTCGATCTTTACGGACGGCTCGTCGATAAGGTCCAGTTCATACTCTTTCACGATTTCCTCTATAGCGTCGGGGAGCATTGTCTCCAGCGCCTCGGCGAATATGGCCTGCTTACCGAACCGCATCTCAAGAATTTTTCTGGGGGCATGCCCTTTCCTGAATCCAGGAATGTTCACCTTGGACGCAAGCTCTTTGACTGCCTTGTCTACGTTCCTGGCAAATTCCCCCGGTTCAAACTCCACCTTGATGGAGAGAACATTTTTTTCCTGGGAAAGCATCTCGGATCTCATACTGTCGCAACCCCTTTCAGTACTGATTCGTACTGTTGTGATATCAGCTCGAACTGCATTTATGGTCCATCTCTTTCCGAAGAAAGAGAAAAAAAATATGCGGAAGGTATTTTACACGGAAAAGGGACCGAATGCAAAAAAAAGGAGATTTTCCGGCAAAAAAACGTCAATGAACAAAAAAACAAGAAAAAGGCAGCGGAATTAACCGCTGCCTCAAGGGTCTGCTCTTTTTGGAAAGGGCTAGAGCTTTACAACGTCAGCAGCCTGATCTCCCTTGGATCCCTGGGTGATCTGAAAAGACACCCGCTGACCTTCGTCAAGAGTCTTGAATCCGTCACCCTGAATGGCGCTGAAGTGGACGAAAACGTCCCTTCCATCGTCGCTGGTGAGAAATCCGTAGCCCTTTGTCGCGTTGAACCACTTAACTGTTCCCTGGGTTGTCAAATTTGTTCCTCCTAGATGTGTTCACTTTTTGCTGACGGCGCCTGTCAACCCGATGATAATAAATGGAATTCCTCCTTCTGTCAAGTCGGATTTTTCCACCCAAATCCGAAGAAAGGATAATTATCTGCCGTTCAGCTCCTCCTTGGGAGAGAGGGAAAGGAGAAATTTCCTCACAAGATTTCCCGTTACCGTTTTCCTGAATTCTCCCGACGTCCGGGGATTGATCTCCCGGGAGGCCCTGTCCGCAGCTTCATTTGCCAGGACGCAGGACAGCTTTTTTCCCGAGAGATACCCCTCGGTCTCCGGAAGGCGGACCGGAAAGGCGGACATGCTTCCCGCTGCTATGCGGACATCCTTCAGAGTGCCTTCCTCAAGAACGGCGGAACAGGCGACCGATATCCTGGAAAGAGTCAGGGCGGCCCTGGAACCCCGCTTGAAAAACGCCTGGCGCAGCGACCCCCTGGGAAGGGGGAGAGACACTCCCCTCAGAATTTCATCCTGTTTCATAACCGTCTTCCTGTAGCCGGCAAAGAATTCCTCCATGGGGACCCGCCGTTCTCCCCGGACACTCCTCAGGATGACCGACGCCCCGAGAACCAGCAGGGGGACGGGAAGGTCCGCGGCTCCCGAAGCGGAGGCCAGGTTGCCGCCCAGGGTAGCCCTGTTCTGCACCGCCCGGGCCCCGCTCAGCTCCGCCGCCCGGGCAAGGGCGGGAAAAAGAGAGAGAACTTCGGGATGTTCCATGATCATGCTGTCACTGGCGCAGGCCCCGACGAACAGCTCTCCGTCCTTCCGGGTGATCGCCCTGAGCTCCTCCACCCGGGAGAGGTCGAGCACCTTCTTCACCTCAACCTTATCGTTTTTCAGGTCGGGATAGAAATCTGTCGTTCCGGCGAGGAAAGTTATTTCATCACCGTATTCGGCCCGTATTTCAATGGCTTCAGCGATAGAGGAAGGCTGGAAGAAGGATTTCCTTTCCTCTTCGGAAAACTCCGGCGGATAATCGCACACCGGTCCGGCGAAAGGCGGTATTCCTTCCCCGTACCCCATGCCGGCTGCCTTTTCTACGGCCCTGATGATTTTCTCGTAGCCGGTGCAGCGGCACAGGTTTCCGGCAAGGCCCGTTCTGATCACAGTTCGGTCCGGGTGAGGATCCCGGGCGAGAAGAGCCCTGGAGGCCATCACCATTCCGGGAATGCAGAAACCGCACTGAACGGCTCCCTCTTCGGCATACGCTCTCTGCAGCAGGTCCGGGTTCTCCGGCGAACCCAGCCCTTCAGCCGTGAGCACAGTCCGTCCGTGGACCTGCATGGCGGGGATCATGCATGAATTGACAAGCTCTCCGTCAAGAAGGACGGCACATGCGCCGCACTCCCCCTCCCCGCACCCTTCCTTCGCCCCTGAAAGCCCCATGCTCCGCAAAATATCGAGGAGACGGTCCAGCGGACGGGCATCCAGCACCCGGAACGTCCCGTTGATGACACAGGTTATTTTCATTGTTCTCCTGCCTTCCGTTCCTTCTTATTTTTCCGGAGAAGGGAATGCAGATATTCTCCTGTCACCGGTATCCCTTCGGGAAAGACTCCCGCGGCGTGTCCGACGGCGGCGACAAGGGCAGGAGCGCCTGAGTCCATGGGCAGCTCGCCCAGCCCCTTCGCTCCGTAGGGGCCCCCCGAAAAGGGAACTTCCTGGAGGTCCACGGAGAAATCCGGCGTGTCGAGGGTCGTGGGGATCAGGTACTGGTTGAGGTGCGCCGTGGTATAGCTCCCGTTTTTCATCCCCACGTCCTCGAGGTAGGCGTAGCCGAAAGCCTGGAGGGATCCTCCTTCGATCTGACCGGAGGCAAGGACGGGAGAAACGGCCTTTCCGATCTCGGCTGAAACATAGGCCTTCCGGGGCGAAATTTCGAAGGTGTCCATGTCCACCTCGACCTCCACCACGTTGGCGATCCAGGCGTAGGCCTTGTACGCATCCCCGGTGTAGGTTGATTCATCCCACGAGAAGCCGGGGATCGGCCGGTATCGCGCAGTGGCCGAAAGAATTCCGGGGAAGGAGGCGAGCCGCTTCGCCATCTCGAAGAAAGGAATCCGGTCCTTTTCTCCTGCCGCAAAAACTCCCTTTTCATAGGAAAAACGCTTCCCGGCAAACTCTTCAAGTTCGGCGGCTTTTTCCGCCATTTGCTCCACAAGGGATATGCAGGCATCCTGGACCGTTTTGCCCACGTACATGGTCGTCCTGGATGCCACCGTGGGGCCGCTGTTCGGAACCACCGACGTATCGGGAACATGGTGGACCACGCTCATGAGGTCCAGCCCGAGGGTCTCCGCCGCGATCATTGCCAGGACCGTGGATGCACCCTGGCCCATTTCAACGCTGCTCACCAGCACCTCCACCCTCTCGCCCCCAGAAACCCTGACGGATGAGGAGCCGCTGATATATTCCTCCCCGCTCCCGGTAAAGCCGCCGCCGTGAAGTCCGAGGGAGAGGCCTATTCCCTTCCTGAGAAAGGGATTCTTTCTGTTTTCTTCTGCGAACAGGCGCCGTTTTTCCCGGTAGCCGGACATTTCGAGCACCCTGTCCAGAACAAGCTCCGCCGACATCCCTTCCCCGAGAACCTGTCCATAGGGAAAGGAGGAACCGTTTTTCAGAATGTTCTTCTTTCTGAGGTCCAGGGGATCCATTCCGAGAATCTCCGCGATCCTGTCCATGTGCCGTTCGATGGCAAAATTGCTCTGGGGAACCCCGAATCCCCTGAAGGCGCCGTTGGGAGGCGTGTTTGTGGCCACCGCCCGTGCCCTGACGGAGACATGGGGAATAAAATAGCACCCGGTGGCGTGAAGGATGGAGCGGGAGAGCACCACCTTGCTCATGGTAGTAAATGCGCCACCGTCAAGGATGATGTCGATTTCCGCCGCCACCAGCGTTCCGTCCTTTTTGACCCCTGTCCGGTGCCTGATGACCGATGGGTGACGCTTCGTGGTGCACAGAAGGTCTTCCTTCCTGTCGTAGACCATTTTCACCGGCCGTCCGCTCTTCAGGGCAAGAAGGGCTGCGTGGAGTCCGAGGATGGACGGATAGTCCTCTTTCCCTCCGAAACCGCCTCCAGTCTCAGTCTGACGAACCATGACCTTTTCGGGAGAGAACCCCAGCCCCTTGACCAGGGCGGAGTGAACGTAATAGGGGCACTGCATGGAACCGATGACCTCCAGGGATCCGTCCTCCCGGGGAATGGCCGCCATGCCCTGGGGTTCGAGATAGACGTGCTCCTGGTGCTTTGTCCTGTAAATTCCTTCAACTATAAGGTCTGCGGAGGCAAATGCCCCTTCGGCATTTCCCGAGACAACCGAATATTCGTCCATGACGTTGCTGTCCCCCCAGATGACCTGGGTGCAGGCGATGGAGTCCTCCACGGTGAGGACGGGGGGCAGTTCCTCCACGTCCATCGAAACTGCCGCGAGGGCCTCCCTGAGCGTTTCCGGATCCGGTGCCGCAATCAGGGCAACCGCCTGGGTCGGGAAAGAAACAAGAGGATCGGCCAGGGCGGGGTAATCGTCCCGGATCATGGAAACCACATTGAGTCCGGGGATGTCCCGGGCCGTGACCAGCACGGCCCGGCTCCAGTCAAAAGAGAGATCCTGCCGGATTTCCCGTATTCTTCCCCGGGGCACCCGGGCGCGCACCGTCCCGCCCACCCAGCATCCCTCTATGGTCAGGTCATCCAGGTATTGTGTGGTCCCGCACGCTTTTGCCAGGCCATCGGTTCTCGGAAGCCGAGAACCCACTACGACCGTTTTCTGGTCCAACCGGCGCTCCCCCTTTCTACTTCAGGCCCGATCGGGCGTTCCTGGCCATCACGTTTCTCATGTACTGGCCGCGGACGTCATCAAGGGAGGCATACCCCGAGGAATCCATCCACTCCCCAATTTCCCCGGCCACCTTTCCGTATATGTCCGGCCCGTGCTGAATGGCTGCGGAACAGATCTGCACCAGGGAGGCTCCGGCCATGAGAAACTGAAGGGCGTCCCTGCCTGTGTAAATCCCTCCCACGCCGATTACGGGCTTCGGCTGGACCGATGCTATCTGGTAGACAATGCGGAGGGCGATGGGGCGGATCGGGGGTCCCGAAAGCCACCCCTGGCCGTAGGTCGAGCCCAGTGGAGGCTTCGCCGTGTCAACGTCGAAATCCAGGGCCGGTCCGAAGGAGTTGATAGCCACAAAACCGTCCACAATTTCCGACGCTCTCACCGCCAGCTCCTCGATATCCGGCGTGTTGGGAGAAACTTTCATCCAGACGGGAACGGATACGGCCTCCCGGAGGGCTTTGGCCACGTCGAGGAGGGGGTCGAGGGATTTACCCGTATAGTGGGTGGAAAACTCGATGATATCGGGCCCCACTTCTTTTTCCAGCAGCCTCCCCAGGGTCCTCACATCGTCAGGGGTGTAGCCGATGGAGGCAATGAGGGGAACCCCTGCCCGCTTGACTTCCCGGTAGGCTTCCAGGTATTCCTCCACCGGAGTCTCGGCCCAGGTTTCGCAGTTGAGAAGGCCGCCGCACGAGGCTTTCCGTATGGTGGGCCTCGGGTCCTTCGCGGGAACCACTGAAACCGTTTTCGTCACGATCCCCCCGGCTCCGCCTGCCACAGCCTCCCGCAGCCTTGCCGCCGTTCCCACATTCGGCCCTGCGGCTGTCAGTACCGGATTGGAAAAATAGACATTATGCACCCGTGAAGAAAGATCCGCCATGATTTCGCCTCCCTGAACTCACACATCACAAATTTCGAAAACGGAGCGACAGCGCCGAAGCGGCCCTTTTGGCCCGGAACCGGAGAGAGTCCATGTCATGACCGGGAAACGCTCCCTTCCGCCAGAGAATTTTTCCGTTGACCGCCGTGAGATGGGCTTTACCGCCCTTTGCCCCGAACAGGAGATGCCCGAGAAGGTTTACCTCCGAGACAGGAGAAAGAGGAATATAATCCAGGACCGCGATATCCGCCGCAGCTCCCGGCCGGAATCCCGTCCGGACAGGGAGATGTCTCTGAAGAACCTTTTCAGGCAAACGGAACATCATGTCCGCCATTCTGGAATAGGGCTCCCCGCCCCCGGCTCCGAGAAGCAGGTATGATCGGAGGGCGGCCACCATGTCTCCCGACATTCCGTCCGTCCCCAGGAGATGGCCGGGAAGCCTGTCCCTGTCCGGCGTTCCGACCCGGTTGTTGGCGTTCGATTCAGGATTCAGCACGACCACAGGATTGATCTCCCCGAGGAGGGAATAATCCTTCTCCGAGAGATGGACACAGTGGATCATGAAGCTGTCCCCGTCCAGGAGACCAAAGGCGTTCAGGCGGTCCACCGGCCCGGCGTACCCCTGCTCCCGGCAGAAGGCGAGGTCCTCCGGGGCCTCCCCACAATGAACGTGAACGGGCATTTCTGCAGCCTTTTCCGCCGCAATGAAACCGAGAGTCTCCTCCGAAAGGGTCAGGTTGGCATGAAGACCGAACATCCCTCCCAGGAAGGGGTCGCTGCGGTGCTTCTCCCAGAAGGCTATATTCTCCGCCACCTGGCGCTTCATGGCCTCTTTCCCCTGCCGGTCTGAGGTCTCGAGGCAGAGCACCGCCCGGATCCCGGCATGGGAAACGGCTTCCGCGGCCACATCGAGGCTTCCCCTGTCAAGGTTCATGGAGGCATGATGGTCAAAAATCGAGGTCACCCCGAAGGAAAGGGAATCAAGGGCTCCCATGAGCACTGAATAATAGAGCGACTCCTCGTCGATCATCCTGTCAAGCCGCCACCAGAGATTTTCGAGAATCTCGGGAAAAGTCTCCGTCGGACCGGCCGGGGAGATCCCCGGGGCGAAGAAGGAATACAGATGGTGGTGGAAATTTACGAGTCCCGGAAGAATCAGGCGGCCTTCCACGTCGAAGAAGGGAATGTCGTCCCTCCGGACGGTTTCCCAGGGGCCGATCTCCACGATCCGGCCCCCGGAAACGAGGAGTGCACCGTCCTCGAGAAACAGCCCCGCCCCGTCGGCCACTACACCCCTTCCAAGGACATATTCTCCGCAGTCCATGCAGTTTCCGGTCATTTGACACCCTTCAGCGACGCAAGCACCTTCTCGGGAGTCAGCGGAAGGTCATAGATCCGCCTGCCCGTAGCGTCAAAAATGGCGTTGGCGATGGCCGGCGCCGGTCCGTTGATGCCTATCTCGGAAATGGATTTCGCGCCGTAGGGACCCGTGGGCTCGTCAGACTCCGCCAGAATGGTCTTCATCACCGGCAGATCCAGGGTGCCGAAGATCTTGTAGTCCCAGAAGGAGCTGTTCGTCATCTTCCCCCGCGGATCAAAGAGATACTGCTCCGTGAGGGCGTAGCTTATGCCGTTCATGGTGGCCCCTTCGATCTGTCCCTCGGTGAGGACGGGATTGATGGGCCTCCCGCAGTCTCCGGCGGAGACAAACTTCACAAGGCGGACTTTTCCTGTTTCCAGATCCACGTCAACCTCGGCGAAGTGAGCCATAAAGGGCGCCGGCGATTCACCTCCCGTATAGGAGGCGCCGGCCTGGATCTGGAACTGGTCGTGGCTGTACAGGGTGAAACAGGCGATTTTCGAAAAGGACGATTCCTCCCCGGTCTGCCTGTTCACCACGACCCCGCCGTCGCCGAGAATGAGCGATTCAGCGGGAGCGCCCATGAGGACTGAGGCCGCGGACAGGATCTGGTCCCTGATCTTCCCTGCGCAGCGAAGCACCGCCTGGCCCGAGACATAGGTGGTGGAGGAAGCATAGGCCCCGGTGTCAAAGGGGGTAAGGTCCGTGTCGGAGGAAAGGATGAGAATCATTTCCACGGGCACCTTCAGGGTTTCCGCGGCAATCTGGCTGAGGATGGTGTCCGACCCCGTGCCGATATCGGTGGCCCCCACGTACAGGTTGAAGGAACCGTCGTCGTTCATTTTCATGGAGGCGCTTCCCATGTCCACCTTCGGGATGCCCGACCCCTGCATGGAAACGGCGGCACCCACACCCTTGACCCACGAGCCGGAGGTGATCCTCTTTGCCCGGAGCCTGTTCCACCCGATTTCCTCCGCTCCGCGGTCCAGGCACTCGGACAGCTTGCAGGACTTGATGATCTGGCTGACTCCCTCCGTACCTTCCCCTATAGCTTTGAAAACTTCCGAGGTTTCCCCTTCGCGGATATGCCACTTCTTCACGAAGTCGACGAAATCCGTTCCGAGTTTTCTGCAGATGCCGTCCACATGCTGGTTGAAGGCGAAGTACCCCTGGGTGGCACCGTATCCACGGTAGGCTCCGCCCACCGGTAGGGTGGTGTAGACCGCTCGTCCGGTGAAGGAGACGTTCGGGATCTTGTTGAACATGGGCAGGACTTTCGATCCCGCGTTGGAGAGCACCGTCAGCGCATGGGCGCCGTAGGCGCCGGTATTCATGATGTCGTTCATTTCCAGGGCGGTTATGGTGCCGTCCTTCTTTACGCCGGTCTTTATACGGACTCTCATGGGGTGCCTCGTCCTCGCGGTGGTGAAGACCTCGGGCCGTGTTAGCTCAGCCTTTACGCTCCTCTTGTATTTCCACGCCGCCAGGGCAACATAGGGCTCGAGGATGATCTCCTGCTTGCTGCCGAATCCTCCGCCGATCCGCGGCTTCACGACCCTGATCCTGTGGGCGGGAATGCCCGTCACCCTGCTGACCGTCCGCCGGGCGTGGAAGGGAACCTGGGTCGTGGTGTAGATGACCAGCCTGCCCTTTTCGTCGAAGGTGGCCGTTGCCGCGTGGGGTTCCATGGCACAGTGGTTCGCGTAGTGGGTCCTGTAGGTTTCCTCCTCGATGAAGTCCGCCTCGGCGAAACCCTTTTCCACGTCGCCGAAGGAAAAGAGCACTTCCCCCGCCACATTCTCTTCCGGCCGATACGGCACGGGAAGGGGCGCAAAAGCGCCGTCACCGTGGAGGCAGGGGGACCCCGGATCCATGGATTTTTCCGGATCGAAGAGGGGTTCGAGCTGACGGTACTCCACCCGAACAGCCCCTGCCGCCTCCCGGGCAGCCGCGGCCGATTCCGCCAGCACCGCACCGACGATATCGCCAACATATCTCACCCTCTTGTTGAAGAGAGCGGTATCGTAGGGAGAGGGTTCGGGATATCCCTGCCCGGCCGTGGTGTACAGCTCCGACCGGGTGTTGCCCGAATGAAAGACATCCACCACCCCCTCCATGCCCCGTGCGGGACCATCGTCGATGGACAGTATCTCCGCATGGGCGTGGGGGGAATAAAAGAAGACGAGATGGAGAGGATTCTTCACCTCGAAGTCTGCGGTATACCGTGCCGTCCCGCAGGCCAGGGAAAGGGAGTCCACCTTCAGGACCGGTTTTCCGACCACGGAAAAATCACTCATGGCTGCTCATCCTCCTTGCGGCGAGACGGACCGCCTCGATGATCTTGACATACCCGGTGCAGCGGCAGGAATTGCCGTCAAGGGCCCTGCGGATCTCGTCATCGGTGGGGTTCGGCGTCTTTTTCAGAAGGCAGTAGGCTGCCAGGATCATGGCCGGAGTGCAGAAACCGCACTGTACCGCCCCTGTTTCGACAAAGGCGGTCTGCAGAGGATGAGGGGCGTGAATGGAACCGATGCCGGCCACGGTGAGAATCTCCTTCTCCTGGGCCGAAGCGGCGAAGACCTGGCAGGAATTCACCAGGGAACCCTCCACGACCACGGCACAGGTACCGCAGATTCCTTCCCCGCAGCCCCTGTGGACTTCGGTGCATCCGTTCTCCCGCAGCACGTCCAGAAGGACGGCGTCCGGAGCGAAGGACCACTCCTCTTTCCGCCCGTTGATGAAAAATGTTCCCTTCATCGGGTTTCCTCCTCCCTGAAAAGGGCTGATTTCACACAGCGCTCCACCTGGACCGCGGCTATTTCCGAAAGGTACTCGGGGGATCCTGCAGGTTTTCTTCCGAAGGGGACAGAGCCCATCTTCCGGATGTCAAGGGACTGTACTTTCGAGATATCCGCGCCGTTCAGCGCCTTCTCAAGCTCCGTCAGCCTGAGTGCCCTGTCGGTCCCTCCGGAAAGGGCGACCCGAATTCTTTCTATCCTGGGACCGCTGGTGCGGGCAAGGACGGATACGGTAAAGGCCGGGTAATCGAAGCCAACCCTTACCTCACGGTAATATACCGATATCCAGTCGGACGGGTCGGGGAAAATGAGGGATGTGATCAGGGTTCCTTTCTGGAGCGACCTGTCCGCAAGCCACGGGGAGAGATCATAGGTGCCGGCGTTTTTTCCCTCCGTGCGGATTTTTCCCTCCAGGACGGCCATGGGCCCTATGAGGTCAGACCACAGCGGAAAAAGGGACGCGCTGCCCCCCATGGTGATCCTGTTCCGCAGGGGCGTGGAGGCAGCCGAACCAAGGGCTTCGGCAAGAATGCAGCCGGGATAAAGGTTGGAGAGATTCTCGGCCGCAGACGCAAATGTCTGGTTCGCTCCGATTTCCAGAACGCCTCTGTCCGTTTTCAGATAGTTCAGCGGAACCTTTGTAAGATCCACCACTCCGGCAAAAGAACCTATCCCGCTTTTCACGAGGCTCGTTCCGCCTCCGTGGGGAACGGTCCTTTCCCTTCCGAGAAGCGATGCCGCTTCGTCGATCGTCTCCGGGAAATACCATTGCACCATATTCATAGTTCTCCCCCTTTATCGAAACGCTCCAAGGTCTATTCATTCATGCCGGCGGCCTGCAGGCAGGCCCTTTGCCGTCCTTAACTTTACCTTATTCAATGTGAGCCGTCCAGAGTGTGATTCCCTTCTCCCAGAATGCTCCCGATGCTTTCCCCTGCCTCTTTTTCGACCCAGCGGGCAATCCGTCTCGCCCGGGCGAACCGTTTCGCTATGTTTGACCGTGCATTCGGGTCGTTCCCGAATTTCTCAAGAGCATGCCTTTTTCTTTCGGCAAGCGGCACAAGGGAAGTTCCCCGGACCAGCTTGTCAGCCAGGTAAAGAAGTTTCGCCTCAGGGGCTGCCCGGGGAGGAATATTCATATGGCACGAGGCAATGGCCGCCACGGCAGAAAAACCGCAGACATCGAGGAAAACCTTTCCCGCGGCGTCATGCTCGGGCAGTGCCCTGCAGATGTCGTGCAGAAGGCAGGCGCTCTCGAGCAGTTCCCTGTCCGCTCCCCTGCGCAGCGCCCGGGCCAGACGCAGAGCAACCGAAGCAACCTTCACCGAGTGAGCCAGAACCTCTTCCGGAGTACCGGCTATGGAGAAAAGGGCCTGCCGTTCAGCGGGAGAAGGAATATGGATGCTCTCCGCCCTCCGGCACATCCTTTCGAAATCCTCCGGCTCGTCCATGTCGAGCAGCACTCCCTCGTCGGCAACGGCAAGGTCAACGGCGCTTTTTTCCCTCATTTCAAGGAAACGTTTCAGCCCTCCCTCGCCTGAATAATTCAGGATGTGGGGAATGAACGAAGCCCCGATAAGGGGGGGATGGCCCCGCTCCCCCCGAAAAAGAGGGTAGGTAATTCCCCTGAAGGACGCATACCTTGCAAGGAGCCGCACCGTGGCCGGACGGACGGTGGGGATGTCGGCGGGGAGAAGAAAGAAGGCCCTGGAGGAAGACGAAAGGGATGCAGCTCCCGTCTGCACGGAAGAAAGCATCCCCTCGGAAAACCTCGGATTGAAAACGGGACGGGCTCCCGCCCGGGCTGCACAGATAGCCGTTTCCTCCCGGCGGAATCCCGTCACCACCACAATGTCGCCGATACCTGCCTCCGCTGCGGAGCGGACCGCCCACTCCAGGGCAGCCCGTCCGTCCAGTGCGGCAAGAGGTTTGAAGAAGCCCATCCTGCTGGAATAGCCTGCGGCAAGGATGACGGCGGAAAGTTCGGAGGGCTTCATGGGAACTGCTTACGTTGTCGGCTGGAGCCGCCTGAATATCTGTGAGATGGCAAGATAATGACTGTGGATGGAGTTTCTGTAGGAAGCGAGGGATCTCCCCCTGTACCTGTCCAGCCCCTTGTCCACGTCTCCCTTGCATTTCCTGATGTTTGCGGCGAGTATGTGGGCTCCTATGCGGACATTGTTGGAGGGGATGATGAGATCGGCTTTTGAACGGATCGGAAAGGTCTTGATGATCCATGGCCTGTTGGCGTTCCAGTTGATCTGCATGAGACCGTAATTCCCCTTGCTGACCGCCTTTTCCTTTATGGTGGATTCCTTGACCATGACGGAGGCCACGAGGAAGGGATCAAGATTATACTGGGCGGAATAATCCTCTATGAGCCGTGCATAATGGGAGATGTTCTTCGGGGAAACCTTGGGGTTTTTCCTCATGAAGTAGGTCTCGATGGCTTTCAGTCTGTTGCGCTGGTCCTTTTTCGAGCGAAAGCGCTGCATTGTATTAAATTCCTGGCTTGTTGAAAAGGGGGCGGAGAAAGCGTGCCTCACATCGACCGAGAAAAAAAGAAGAGCGGACAGCACAAAAATACAAGGTGCAAAACGTATCCTCATAATGGTGCTCCTTTCTGCAGACAGTTGCTCCTGCCGAAGAGGGTAGAAAAATTTAGCTCATTATAGCAATTCTTCGATTTTTGGGCTATTGTTATCGGTGCCCCCATGGGGCTCACACCACAAAGGGAGGCGAACCGCCCAATGAACCCGGTAATGGAAACCATCAGAAACAGAAGAAGCGTCAGGAGGTTCCGGCCGGACCAGCTTCGCCGGGAAGACCTCGACCTCATTCTCGAGGCTGCGATCTGGGCTCCCAGCGGCCACAACGCCCAGCCCTGGCATTTCCTCGTCATCCAGGACAAGCAAAAAATCGACGAGATGAGCGAAAAGACCATCAGCCTCATGTCCCGCTCCCCCATCGATTGGGTCAGCAAGCTGGCAGGCAGAGAGGGATACCATCTTTTCCACAGGGCCCCCACGGTGATCGTCGTCTCGGGGAAAAAACCGGGAAACGACCTTCTTTTTCCCCAGGCCGACTGTTCCGCGGCCATACAAAACATGCTCCTCGCCGCGGAATCCCTGAATATCGGGAGCTGCTGGATAGGGCTCACCGGATTTCTCTTCGCGATCCCCGAAGAAACCGAAGCCCTCGGGATTCCGGAAGACTGCCAGCCTCTCTATTCCGTCTGTTTCGGCTACAAGGACGACGCCTTCGTTCCGCCGGCTCCCCCCAGGAAAGAAGGAAAGATCTCCTTCTACCAGGCCCGGAAGCCATAATGGTGCGAGAGGGGGGACTCGAACCCCCACGCCCTGAGGCATCAGATCCTAAGTCTGACGTGTCTGCCGTTCCACCACTCTCGCGCCGGTGTTCCATGCCGTGGCATGATAACATTATTGACCGTTTTTGGGAAGGCGTTTCCTCCCTCTCCCGGAAATGGAAAGGCCCGGCGCCTTTTCCCGGTGCCGCCGAACGAAAGACAGGTGCTCCGCTCTGAAAAGATCAAAAGGAACGGGATTTCTGCTGCTGTTTCTCTTCGGCTTCGCTACTGCATTTTTCCTCTTTTCCAGGTGGGATGAGCTGACGGCGGCCGGAAGGGTCCTCTTCGGCGAAGGCGGATCCCTGGGCGGTGCCTTCCGTCATTTCCCGGGCAGCCTTCCCGACTTGATCCGTGAGTATTCCTCCGCCTTTCTGTGGGCCTACGGGCTGTTTATCGCGGGAATCATTTTCCTTGAAGAGAAAAACCCCGACAGGACCATTGCCTGGCTTCTTGTCCTCATCCTTCTTCCGGTAGTCGGTTTCATCCTCTACCTCTTCTTCGGCCCCGACATCCGGGGACGGGGCTATTTCCGCAGGCTGAAAAGAAAGAAGCGGCGCATCCGGCAGGAAGGAACGCCCCCGTCCGCCGGAAGCAAAGGGGATGTCATGTCAGGAGCCCCGGAACAAAAAACGTCCCTCCTGCTTTCAAAAAGCGCCAGGGCCCTTCTCACCACGGGGAATTCCGTAAAAATGCTCCTCAACGGTGAGGAAACCTTTTCCGCCATAACAGGCGCCCTCTCACAGGCTGGAGAGTACATCCACATGGAGTATTACGCCATCGCCAACGACACCATCGGAAACACCATAAAGGACATTCTCATCAGTAAAGCCCGGGAAGGCGTACGGGTCAACGTCATCTTCGACAGCGTGGGAAGCTGGGACCTCGGGACGAGGTACGTTGTCGCCCTGAAAAATGCGGGAGTCCGGGTCCACTCCTTTCTCCCCGTGTCATTCCCGCGGCTCCGGAGAGAGCTCAACTTCAGAAATCACAGGAAAATCGTGGTGGTGGACGGCGCCGTCGGCTTCATGGGAGGGCTGAACATAGGGGACATGTACATTTCCGGCGATCCCGGGATGGGCTTCTGGAGAGATACCCATATCGAACTGACCGGGCCTGCCGTTTCCTGCCTTGACGATATTTTCCGGGCTGACTGGGCATTCTGCGACAAAAAACCCCTGGCGGAGCACCCCCCCGCCCCCTCGCGCGCACCCGGGGGAACTCCGGTTCAGATTGCCGCGAGCGGCCCTGACAACAACTGGAAATCAATCCTTCAGGGCTACTTCTCCCTCATCACCAACTCCAGAAAATCCATCTGGCTGTGCACTCCCTATTTCGTGCCGGGAGAGCCCCTGATGACTGCACTCATTGTCGCGGCAATGAGCGGGGTCGATGTTCGGGTCATGATACCCCACAAAACCGACCACGCCCTCGTCTACTGGGCCTCCCTCTCGCACGTGGAGGAACTCCTCAAAGCGGGAGTGAAGGTCTACCGCTACGAAAAAGGGTTCATCCACTCGAAAATCCTCATTGCGGACGGTTCCGCCGTGTCGGTGGGGACAGCGAATCTGGACGCCAGGAGCCTCGAGATAAATTTCGAGGTCCAGGCATTCATCTATGACGCCTCGGTGGCCGCTGATTTCATCCGCGCCTACGAAAACGACATGGTGGAAAGCTCCCAGTACCGGCTTCACGAATGGCTCCGGCGGCCCCTCAGACAGAAGGTGCTTGAATCCGCCGGGCGTCTCTGGTCGTCCCAGCTCTGAGAAGAAAATTTAAGAAGGGCCCGGCATACAATCCGGGCCCTTCTCTCTATGAAAAACGTGTCGTTAATCTTTAATGGTGGACTGTGAGGGACTCGAACCCACGACCCGCTGATTAAGAGTCAGCTGCTCTACCAACTGAGCTAACAGTCCATATTGTATTGTGGTGCTTTCTATAGTGGCGCGCCCGGCAGGATTCGAACCCGCGACCAACAGATCCGAAGTCTGTGACTCTATCCACTGAGCTACGGGCGCTCATTCGTAAATGGGGTGAGCGAGGGGACTCGAACCCCCAACATCTGGAGCCACAGTCCAGTGCTCTAACCGATTGAACTACGCTCACCATGCTAACACTGGCGCGCCCGGCAGGATTCGAACCCGCGACCCACGGCTTAGAAGGCCGTTGCTCTGTCCGGCTGAGCTACAGGCGCCTGAGTAGTGGAGCGGGAAACGGGATTCGAACCCGCGACCTACGGCTTGGAAGGCCATCGCTCTAGCCAACTGAGCTATTCCCGCACCTTTGCGTTTTGGTCGGGGCGAAAGGATTCGAACCTTCGACCCCCTGCTCCCAAAGCAGGTGCGCTAACCAGACTGCGCTACGCCCCGATATTGTAACCAACTTTTACCGAAACCGCAACAGCGAAATCTGGTGGAGCTGGGGGGATTCGAACCCCCGGCCTCTTCCGTGCGAAGGAAGCGCGCTCCCTCTGCGCTACAGCCCCGGCAGACCAACGGCGATTATTGTAATGAGCGGAAGCCGACTTGTCAAGCGCATTAAGGTGAGATAATCTAAGACTTTCAAATCGAAACAGTCGGGATAGGTGATGCACCGTGTCCTTCGGACCGGAACTCTTTACAGCCATGATGCGCTCCTTTGAAGAAATGGTCCTCCCGTGCCGGATCGGGAAAATTGAAACAGGGGATACCTGGGCCGCATTCCGGCTATCCTCCGGAAAGGACCGATGGCTTCTCTTCTCGTGGAATCCCGGGAGCTACGGCTGCGGAATTGTGGGAGAAGACGGAATCTCCTCCCTGAAAAAAACGAGGGTCTCCCGGTCATCCTTCGGCGAGGGGCTGAAAAGAAACTTCCAGAACGCCTCGATTCTGTCGGTGCGCCAGCTGAACAGCGACCGTGTCCTCGTTTTCGGCGCGGAACGGCTGGTGGGGGCAGGCTTCCCTGTACGGCTGAGTCTTGTGTTTGAAGGAACGGAGCGAAACAGCAACCTGGTCATCCTGGACGAAACCGGCTCCATTCTCGAACCGGCAAAACATATCCACGGGGACATGAACAGGTACAGGATGATCATTCCCGGGGTCGCCTACACCCCCCCGCCGCCCATGAAGGGGAAACACCTCGGGGAAACGGGAGGACTTGAGGGACCGGAGGATCTGAGGGAACTCAGGGGCATCGGCAAAGGGCTCTCCGGACTCCTGACCCGCTCCTGGGACGGCCGCCCGGTAGGGTACTGGAACGACATGCTGGCACGCCTTCTGAGCGGAAAAGAGCAGGGGCTCATTCTTCAGCGGCACGGTCCTCTCCTCACCGTTTTTCCCGAACCGCTCCCTTTCTGCGAAGTGCTCGCCGGTCCCATTCTTGAGCGATGCGGGGAGGAAGTGCTCTCGTCCTATTTTCTCGGACAGCGGGAACGGATCCTCTCGGGAGTGAAAAAGGCCCTGGAAAAAGAAATCAGGAGCCGGAAGCGGCACAGGGACGGTCTGGAAAACCAGATCCGCCTCTCCGAACGGGGAAGCGAGTTCCTGAAGATGGGCAACCTGCTTCTTGCTGCAGCAGAACAGGTTCCCCCAAGGGCCCGGGAAGTTGAACTCCAGGACTGGGAAACAGGAGAGCCCGTACTGGTCCCCCTGGATGAAAATCTTTCTGCCTCCCGGAACGCCGAGCGGTATTTCAGAAAATACAAGAAGGGGAAGGTCGACAGGGAAGCCGTGAAAAAAGCCATCGGGGGCATCGACGAGGGCATCACCGAACTCCTGGAACAGCTGGAGGCGCTGGAATCCATCGATGATCCGGACCTTCTCTCCGTATCAGCCCGGGACGTGATGGAGTGGCTCGCCCCGAAAAGAACGGCGGGCGGCAGGAAGCAAAAGTCGGCTCCCCCGCCCCACATACGGCTGGAAAACGGGGGCGATCTCATTTATATCGGACTGAACGCCCGGGGAAACCGGCACGTCACCTTCAAGGTCGCCGCTCCGACCGACCTCTGGTTCCACGTCCACGAGATACCGGGAGCCCACGTCATCCTCAGGACGGCGGGAAAAGACCAGGTGCCGGCGGATTCCTCACTGGAAATAGCCGCTTCCCTGGCGGCGTGGTTCAGCAGGGCGAAAAATTCGGGAAAAATCCAGGTGGACTACACGGAAAAGAAAAACGTCCGGTCCATTCCCGGAAGCGCTATCGCCCACGTGACCTATGTTCATCCGAGGACGATCCTGGTCAGTCCGGACAGGTGGAAAGAATTTCCCGAAGCTGCCCGGTCAAGGCAGCTGGAAGACAGGATCTGAAGAAAAGCCGGTTCCCTGTCTTCGGATGAAGAAAAGACAGCTTCCATGAGTGCAGGAAAACCCTGCCCGCGGAAGCTGCCTTTTTTTTGTCGGCCCCGTAGAGCACGTCCCCCACGATGGGGTGCCCCATGGAACTCAGGTGGACCCGGATCTGGTGCGTTCTGCCCGTTGCGATGGAGCACTCCAGAAAGGAATAGCCGTCGCGGACCCACAGTCTTCTGAAATCGGTGATCGCGTGCTTTCCGTCTTCAACCACGGCCATGCGGAGCCTGTTTGAGGGGCTTCGTCCGATGGGGGCCTCGATACGCCCCGAGGCGTTCTTCACCCTGCCGTGCACAAGGGCAAGATACAGTTTCCGGACTTCCCTCAGCCGGAACTGGTTCTGGAGGTTCTCCAGTATTTCCTGCTCCCTGGCGACCACCAGCAATCCTGACGTGGATGCGTCGAGCCGGTGCACTATTCCGGGACGGAGAACGTTGTTGAAGGAACCAAAGCTGCGGAAACGGTGAAGCAGCCCGTGCACAAGAGTTCCGTGCCGGTTTCCCGGTGCGGGATGGACCACCACACCGCTCGGCTTGTCGATCACGATAAGCCAGTCGTCTTCGTAGACGACGCCGAAAGGGACCTCCTCCGGCTCGAGATCGAGAGCTTCCGGAGGAGGCACCGTTACTTCCGCCCGTATCCCGGGAACCATTTTCATTCCGGGCTTGGCCTTTTTTTCGGGAAGAAGGCGGACATTTCCTTCTTCCACGAGCTTTCTCGCGAAAGTCCTTGTAATCCCGAGTCTGGAGGATAGAAAGACATCAAGGCGAACCCCCCGGTCTTCCTCCCCGGCGGCAAGGAATTCCATTTCGGTTCCGGAATTTTCGGGTCCTCCCCCGTCGTCCTCATCATCGAGGGAAGAGAAGCCGGCGGGGGAAGAACGGTCCTGCATCATAAAGAAAGAACGACCGGCAGGCTCAGGCGGAGAGAACCGCCGAACACCTCGGGCAGAGCCCGTTTTCATCGCCTTCCTCGGTATACTGCCAGCACCTGGGGCATTTTTCACCCCCGGCCTTGTCCACTCCGATCCTGAGACCTGTCTCCTCGTCTTCCCGGACCACGGCCATATCGCTGATCGTATCGACCCAGCGGAAGCCCGAGACGATGGAAAAGACCCGAAGATCTTCGTCGGTGAAAAGAGCGGCAGCCTCGGGGGCCCCGTTCCTCTCCACTTCTACCCTGGCGTCCAGCGAATGGCCGATGATGCCGGCGCTTCGCGCCTGCTCGAGGACCCGGCTCACCGCCGCTCGCACGGAGAGAACTTTTCCCCATTTTTCCTCAAGCTGCTTTCCTTCGGTCACCGCAAAGGTTTCCGGCCAGTCGGAGAGGAAAATGCTTTCGGGGAGCTTCGGATCAATCTTCCGCATCTCCTGCCAGACTTCCTCGGCGGTAAAGCTGAGGACCGGGGCCAGCATCCTGATGATCGCCGAAAGGACAAGCCACATGGCTGTCTGGCCGCTTCTCCTTGACAGTGATTCGGCCCCGTCGGCGTACATCCTGTCCTTGCTGGAATCCAGATAGAAGGAGCTGAGTTCGTTCACGCAGAACTGGTGGATGGCGAAGGTCGGCACGTGGAACTCGTAATCGTCGTATGCTTCGTTCGCCCTTTCGATGACGCCGTTGAGCTTCTGCAGGATCCACCGGTCCATCTCCGTCATTTTTTCCACGGAAACGGAGTGACGCTCCGGGTCGAATCCCTTCAGGTTGGCGAGGAGGTACCGGGCCGTATTCCGGATTCTCCGGTAGGATTCGCTCAGATTTTTTATGATCCCCTGGGAGATACGGATGTCATTCCGGTAGTCCGTGGAAGCCACCCACAGCCTCAGGATATCCGCCCCGTATTCGTTGATGACCTCCTGGGGTGCAACCACGTTTCCCAGGGATTTCGACATCTTCTTGCCGTCGCCGTCGACGATGAATCCGTGGGTAAGCACCTGTTCGTAGGGAGGTCTGCCGTACATTCCCACGGAAGTGAGGAGGGACGTCTGGAACCAGCCGCGGTGCTGGTCGCTTCCCTCAAGGTACATGTCGGCGGGCCATTTCAGCTCCGGCCTGACCTTCAGCACGGCGGCGTGGCTCGATCCTGAATCGAACCACACGTCCATGATGTCCTTCTCCTTGGTCAGGTGCTTTCCGCCGCAGTGGGGGCAGAAACACAGATCGCCGAGGAGATCTTCGGGAGTCTTGCTCCACCAGGCGGAGCAGCCTTCTACCTCTACATGTTTCTGTACCGCAAGAATCCGGTCTTCGGTGAGGACGGGCTTTCCGCAGTCGTCACAGTAGAAGGCAGGGATGGGAACGCCCCAGATACGCTGTCTGCTGATGCACCAGTCGGACCGGTCTCGGACCATGTTGTAGATTCTTTCCTTGCCCCATTCCGGAATCCAGCGCACGTTCTCCTCGATGCACCGGAGGGCTTCAGCGCGAAAATCCGACACTGAGACGAACCACTGGTCCGTGGAACGGAAGATGACGGGTTTCTTGCACCGCCAGCAATGAGGGTAGGAGTGGGAAATGGAACCGTGGCCGAGAAGTCTGCCGCTTTCCGTCAGGATTTCCAGAATCCTTTTCGATCCGTCCTTGATCTGGAGGCCGTCCACCAGTCCGGTTCCCTGCTTGAAATATCCCTTGTCGTCCACGGGATTGTAGATCTCGATGCCGTATTTCACTCCGGATTCGTAGTCTTCCACGCCGTGGCCGGGAGCAGTGTGGACACATCCCGTTCCCGTATCGAGAAGAACGTAATCAGCGAGAAGAATGAGGATTTCCCGGTCGGGGTAGAAGGGATGGACCGCTTTCTTTCCTTCGAGCTCCCTGCCCCTGACCGTCAGGATTTCTTCACCGAAGCTGAGTCCGGTTTCTTTTTCCACGCTCTCCCTGAGGGCCTTTGCGAAAAGGTATACCTTTTCTCCGGAGCGGAAAAAGGAGTATTCATGATCCCCGCCGACGGCCACCGCCATGCTCGCGGGCAGCGTCCATGGCGTGGTGGTCCACACGATGACGTTCACGTCCAGGCCCGAGAGGGCGGGGTGAATCTCCCCGGCCCCTGGGAAGGAATAGGCGACGAATATGGACGGAGACGTCTCGTCCCAGTACTCGATTTCCGCCGCAGCGAGGGCCGTCTGGCAGTCGATGCACCAGTAGACGGGTTTCTGTCCCTTGTAGACGAGCCCCTTTTTCACCAGCTCCGCGAAGGCGCCGAGCTGGGCCGCCTCGTACTGCGGATGGAGGGTCATGTAGGGGTTCTCCCAGTCACCGAGGACACCCAGGCGAATGAACTCCTCCCTCTGCACATCCCGGAACTGGAGAGCGTATTCCGTGCACTTCTCCCTGAGGAAAACGGGGTCCACCGTATCTTTGTTGACCTTCAGCGTCTTGAGAACGTGAAGCTCGATGGGAAGGCCGTGGGTATCCCAGCCGGGAACGTAGGGGGCATAATACCCCTTCATGGCCTTGAACTTGGGGATGAAATCCTTCAGTATTTTGTTGAAGGCGGTGCCTATGTGAATATGGCCGTTGGCATACGGGGGGCCGTCATGAAGGACAAAGGAAGGAGCGCCTTCCCTGTTTTTCAGCATTTTTCCGAAGATGTCCCGTTCTTTCCAGAATTCGAGGAAACCGGGTTCTCTTTTCGCAAGATTCGCCCTCATGGGAAAATCAGTTTCCGGAAGGTTCAGCGTGTTTTTGTAATCCGTATTCATGCAGCTACCCCCTTGTGTAATAGGCGAAACCGTCCCCTTGTGCCAAGGGGACGGCATAAAAGTCGAGGCTATTTTAGCATAGCGGGGAAAAAATCCCCACACGAAGCCTTCCCGGGGATAATCCTTTTCCCCGCTGGTTTCGGGAAATCCCGGTCCGGGAGCGGAAAGACTCAGAAAAGGCGGGACAGAAGCCGTCCGGCGATACTCGCCGTCTCCGCCCGGAAGAGCAGCACGCTGTCCGGAAACAGCCTGTAGAGCTCAAATTCCCTGCCGTCCAGAAACAGGGAATTTCTGCCGAGAAAACTGCTTCCCACCCTATACCTGATTGAAGGGAATACCGCTCTGCCGCCCTGCAGCGTCATCCATTCTTTTCCCGGAAGGAAGCGTCCGTTCCGGGGAGCTTCGGCGGGCAGCCCGGCGTTATGGGACCGGATGCGCTCTTCCCATTGACGGATGAGCCCGCCCACCACCCGGTACTCCCCTTCCACGGGGGTCTGCTCCACCGAATGTATGAACCGGAGGACGAAGGGAAATCCCGGGGGGACAGCCCTGGCGAAGACTTCTTCGCCGCTGTCCCGTGAAACTTCCAGAAAATAGGAGGGAGCCGTCAGGATGCAGAGAAGGAACAATAAAAAAAAGACCACGAGAATCCTTTTGAAAAAGGGCTTCTTCATGGACTTTCACTCCGTTTCCTGTTCATGATGAACGGAAAATGTATGGCGAGCCTGGGCCGATTCGAACGGCCGACCTACAGCTTAGGAGGCTGTCGCTCTATCCTCTGAGCTACAGGCCCGCTTTCATGCTGTTCACGAAAAAGAACCTGCCGCATACCCCTTTTCCGTGAACAGGGGACATAGTACCATCCCTCCGGCAAAAATTCAAGCCGCGGGGAAAAAACAGCCCGACCGGGTCAGCGCAGATGTTCCAGCCCGCCGAGGAACTCCATCAGCACGTTCGCATGGTTGTAGACAGGATCCTTCGCCCCGTACACGAGGGTGACCGTTCCCTGCAGTGCGTGTTCCAGGAGAATTTTCACAGGATTTGCATTCCCCGCAAGTTCTTCCAGGTACATGCTCCTGAAGGTTTCCCACTTCGCCGGGTCGTGGCAGAAGTCCTTTCTGAGTTCCGGGCTCGGGGCAATCTCCTTCAGCCAGAGGTCGATCCGGGCGGCATCTTTCGAAATACCCCGTGGCCAGAGCCTGTCCACAAGGATCCTGGTGCCGTCTTCCGGAGCGCTGGGCTCATACACCCGCTTCAGGACAAAATTCACAGTCTTTTCCTCCCTCTCCGGCCCGCGGATCCCCCACCCGGCCGTGTTCGTTCCCCAGGGCCGCCTCAGCCCCGAAGAGCCGTTCCAAGCTGTTCGTAAAGCTCGGCCCGTCCCTGTGCAACTTCACTGAAAAGCCTTCCGGACAGACGGACATCCTCTTTCATCCGGAAAACAAGCTGCTCCGGCGAATCAAACTTTTCCTCGTCCCGCAGAAATTCCTCGAAGAAAACAGCGATTTTGTTGCCGTACAGAGATCCGTTGTAGCCGATAATATGCGTCTCCGCCCGTATTCCCCTGTCTTCCTGCCGGAAGGTGGGGTTCACGCCCACGTTGAGGGCCCCGGGCATCCACCTGGAGTCCACAAACACCGAAACGCAGTATACTCCTCTCCTCGGCATCACCTTTTCCGGAGGATAATGAACGTTTGCCGTGGGAAAGCCGAGCTTCGCCCCTCTCCCGTCTCCGGGCACCACCGTTCCTTCAAAGAAAAAGGGATATCCAAGAAGGCGCCTCGCCAGGGCGACGGAACCATGGGCCACATGGCTCCGTATTGAGCTGCTTCCCACCTTCTCCCCGTCAATGGAGAGAGGTTCGGCTTCCTCGAAGAGCCATCCCTTCGTCTGGGACCACTTCCGGAGGAAGGCCGTATCGCCTTCCCTGTTTCTGCCGAAACGGAAATCCTTCCCCACCACGATGCCCGTGACAGGAAGAAGCTCTTCAAGATAGACCAGGAATTCCGGCGGGGACATCAGGGCTGTTTTCGGGGTGAAGGGTATTTTCACCGTCCCTGGGATATGGAGGAAGCGGGCAAGAATATCTCGCTCCGGTTCGGTGAAGAGGACCGGAATTTCCCTGCCCTTTATCACGTTTCCGGGGTGGGGGGAAAAGGTGACCACTCCCCAGCCGCCGGCATTTTCCGGGGAGTGCCGCCCGGCCATGGAGGCCGCGGTCTCGAGAAGACGGCGGTGGCCGAGATGAAAGCCGTCGAAGGCACCGAGGATCAGGATCATGGATTCCCCTCCAGAGGGATGTTCATCCTGGGTTCGTAGAGGCCGCCGGGGAGCAGGTTCCCGAAGCTGAACACCCTTTCTCCGAGGACGGCGGCCTTGCCCCCCGGATCCCCGTCTCCGGGAGAGAGCGTGACCAGGTCCGAAAGGGACACGGTCTTTCCAGCGAGAAGGTCGGCGTCCGTCCCGGGAGGGCAGGAGTAGGAGTAATACTGGACTGCCAGTTCGGAAAGGGGCCTGATCTCCCTTGAAAAATCCGCTTCTCCCGACTCGAGCCTGTCAAAGGCAAGGGCTTCGTCCTGCCGGAAGCGCCCGATGGATCGCCGCACAAGGGAGAGGACGTACGCCCCGCATCCCAGCGCCCTGCCTATGTCCCTGACTATGCTCCGAACGTAGGTTCCCTTCCTGCAGCGTAGGCGGAGGGCGAAGGAGCGGTCCACCCCGTCTTCCTCCGTGAGGCGGATGGATGATATGTGCACCGGTCTGGGCGAAATGGCCGGGTTTTCACCTGACCGGGCGATTCTGTGAGCCCTCTCCCCGTTCACCCGGACTGCGGAAATGTCCGGAGGCGTCTGGAGGCGGGTTCCGAGAAAGGAGGGAAGAAGGGAGGCTGTCCTTCCGGCCGCATCCGGCGGGACGGGGCCCGAGAACACCGTGTCCCCTGAAAAGTCGTCGGTGGACCGCTCTTCTCCCAGCCGGAAACGGACGTCATAAACTTTAGGAAGCCCCATGACAAGGTCGCTTGTCCGGGTCGCCCCTCCCACAAGGAGGACAAGGAGTCCTTCGGCTGTGGAATCCAGGGTTCCTCCGTGCCCGACCTTAACCCCTTTTCCGAGGCGCCTGCGCAGTGCTGCCACGCAGGCGGTGCTGCGGATTCCCTCCGGTTTATCGAGCAGAAGCACTCCGCAGAGTGTCATTTTTCTCCTCCAGAAGAGCTGTGAGTGATGCGACGGCTTCCGACACGGGCAGGGGAAGTCTGCACCCCGCCGCCTGGGGATGTCCGCCGCCGCCGAAGGCGTGGGCGATTTCCGAGGCGGAAAGGGCGCCCCTTGAACGGAGGCTCGCCCTGACGCAGTCGTCATCCTCGATAAAAAAAACGGCAAAGGAGACGGACCTGACGGTGAGAAGCTCGTTTACCAGGAATTCCGTCTCGGCAGGATTGCTGCCGGTATCCAGAAAATCGGTCTTCCCGATCCAGGTTACGGCAGCGAAAGATCCGACGGACCGTACCCTTTCGAGGGCCCTGCCGCGAAGACGGAGTCCGCCCATGGTCCGGCTGCATCGAATAAGCTGGTCGATCTTTTCAGGGGCGACGCCGAGAGACAGAAGATCTGCCGCAGCCTGGTGCGTCCTTGGCGTGGTGCAGGAGAACGCAAAGTTGCCGCAGTCGGTGACAATGGCGGTGTAAAGGGCTTCCGCGGCCTCTAAAGGAATGGGTATCCCCCAGCTCCGGAGGAGCATCCAGCACATTTCCCCCACGGAGGAAGACGTCGGGTCCACCCATACGGCAGTTCCAAACCCCTCGTTATCATGATGGTGATCCATATTGACCAGGGGCACGCCCTCCGGAATTTCGGAAAGATCCGCCACCGAACGGGCGGCGGTGGACGTGTCCAGGGCCACAACCACGGTGTCCCGGCAGAGGGACAGGGAACCGAGCGTCAGCCCGGGCAGAAAGCCGTCAGTCCCCGCAAGAAACAGGTAGCTGTCCGGCACGGGATCCGGACCTCCCCAGACAACATCCTTGCCCAGGGAGCGGCCCATGGACCACAGGGCGCTCCCGCAGCCGAGTGTATCGCCGTCGGGCTTGGTGTGGGAAAGCAGAATCCAGCGGGAGGCACCCGAAAGAAGAGAAATAATCCTTGCGGTCTGTTCGCTCCGGAAAAGGGGAACTGTCCCTTCCATAGTCATTCCCCGCTTTCCTGATATTCCTCTTCTTCGTCGCCCGTTTCTTCCGGTTCATCGTCTTCATCGGTCTTCAGGGAGTCCAGCAGCCGATCCATCACCCTGCCGTACTCCTCACTCGTGTCCACGTGAAATGAAAGGGCCGGGGTCAGCCTCAGGCCGAGCTGCCTGCCCAGCATGGTCCGCAGTGCCCCTGCCGCGGAGTCCAGGGATTTTTTCACATCGTCCCGGATGGACGGGTCTACCGTGGTGAAATACACCCTGGCATTCTCCAGGTCACGGGAACAGTCCACTTCAGTAATAACGGCAAGTTTCGCCGTTTCATTCTTCACCCGCAGTTCCAGAAGGAGCGAAATCTCCCTCTGCATCTGCTTGTTGATTCTTTGCATCCGAAAGCTCGTCATAGCCGGTTACCTCGCGCCAGTGATGAATTATGGAAAACTCGCCGGATTCCTCCTCGCCGCAGAGAAAAGAGAAGACCGCTTCCAGCCGTTCCTGCGCCATGGAAGCGCCCGATGCAACGGCAGAAACACCGAGAAAGACGTCGGACCTGCTGCCGTCGGGCCCCAGGTCCATGGCGGAAACGTTCCAACGGCCCCGAATCCTGTCCAGAAGTGACTTCGTCACCCTCCGCCTGTCCTTGACGCTTCTGCTGCCAAGAACCACGAGAGAGACGAAGAGCACCCCCGAGAACAGGGCCGTTTTTCTTCCGCTACGAGAGATGGCGCTTCTCCTCCACGATTTCGTAGGCTTCGAGAATGTCTCCTTCCTCGAAATCCTGGTAGTTGGACAGGCTGATCCCGCACTCGTAGCCGGCCGCCACTTCTTTTGCGTCGTCCTTGAACCGCCTGAGGTTTGACAGTGAGCCGTCCCAGAGGACGATGCCGCCCCGAATGAGCCGGGCCTTTGCATTCCTGCGGATAACGCCTTCCAGAACGTAGCTTCCCGCGATCTTTCCCGCCTTGGGAACCTTGATGACCTGCCGGATTTCGGCCTGGCCGATGGTGTTCTCCTTGATGGTGGGCTTGAGCATGCCCTCGAGGGCCGCCTTCACGTCGTCGATGGCGTCGTAGATGATAGTGTAAAGCCGCACCTGGACACCCTCGGATTCTGCAACTTTTTTCGCGTTGGCGTCGGGGCGGACGTTGAAGCCGATGATGACAGCGTTGGAAGCCGAGGCAAGCATCACGTCCGATTCGGCGATGCGGCCGACGCCCCGGTGCACGATATTGATGCCCACTTCGTTGGTGGCCATCTTCTCCAGGGATGCCGCGAGGGCTTCGCTTGACCCCTGGACGTCGCACTTGAGGAGGAGGTTGAGCTGGGGGATGTCCCCTTCCTTGAGCTGGGAATACAGATCCTCGAGGCTGAGTTTCCTGGGACCGCCCTGCTGGGCGTTTCTCAGATCCTGCTCCCTGGAGCTCAGGGCATCCCGGGCTATCCTCTCGTTCTCCACGGAAGTGAACACCTCGCCGGGCTGAGGTACGGTCGCCAGGCCGAGAATCTCCACGGGGGTGCTCGGTCCGGCGCAGTCGATCATTTTTCCTTCCGAGTCGATCATGGCCCGGATTTTGCCGCAGGCAGAGTCAAAAAGAAGGATATCGCCCTTGCAGAGGGTTCCTTCCTGAACAAGAACGGTCGCCACGGGGCCCTTGCCCTTGTCGAGTTTGGCCTCGACGACCACTCCCCGGGGTTTCACCGTGGGGTCGGCCTTCAGCTCTTCTATCTCCGCCACGAGGAGAATCATCTCGAGGAGTTGGGGCATTCCCTGGCCGCTCTTTGCCGAAACTTCCACCATGATGGTATTTCCGCCCCACTCCTCGGGAGCGAGACCGACGTCGGAGAGCTGCTGGCGGACCCTGTCCGGCTTGGCGGCAGGCTTGTCGACCTTGTTGATGGCGACGATGATGGGAACTCCCGCCGCCTTCGCGTGGTTGATGGCCTCCCTGGTCTGGGGCATCACACCGTCGTCCGCCGCCACCACGAGGATGGCGATGTCCGTCGCCTGGGCTCCCCTGGCCCGCATGGAGGTGAAGGCTTCGTGCCCCGGAGTGTCGAGGAAGACGATCTCCTTTCCCTCGTGCATGACGGTGGAAGCTCCGATGTGCTGGGTGATGCCGCCGGCTTCCCGGGCGGTGATGTTTGTCTTCCGTATGAAGTCGAGCAGAGTTGTCTTGCCGTGGTCGACGTGCCCCATGACGGTGACGATGGGGGGCCTGGGTTCCATGTGATCCCCGTGGAACCGGGGTCTCTTGATGACGGTGCAGGTTCCGTCGGCACCTTCGTTTTCAGCGTCGTCTTCGCATGCCATGGTGAGAACCACGTTATAGGCGTCCTGAAGAACCTTCAGGCTCTTTTCGTCCACCGGGCTGTCCGCCGGGACCATCAGGCCGGCGGAGATAAGGCACTTCACCGCTTCCGCAGGGGAGATGCCGATCAGCTGGGCAACCGCCTTGACGGTAGATCCCTTTGAAACCTCGTAAGAATCTGTTTTTATCACGCTGCGCTCCTCTTCCTTTTTTCCAGGCCCTTCCGTGCCGGAAGCTCCCCGGAGGGACTCCTCCACCAGCTGGGCGATATCGTTGTCAATGGAACTCATGTGGCTCTTTACGTCGACCCCGAGGTCGATCAGGATATCAAGCAGTTCCTTATTGCTTTTCCCGAGCAGTTTGGCCAGTTCATATACCCGGATTTTACTCATTAACGTCTCCCCCTTCCGCAAGCAGTTGCGAAATAGAACGTGCAAAGCCGCTGCGTAACGGTAAAGCAACAACCTTCACATTTCCTGAACCGATAGCCGCAGAGAGTTCGCTTCCGGAAATATCCGGCAGAACAGTGATCGTGCTTTTTTCTGCAAACCTCCCATTCTGGAGGGATCGATAGAAAGACGATTCCCCTTCTCCTGCAAAAAGCACCAGGAGAGTTTCTCCCCGGGCCAAGGAAGATTTTACTATATCCTGACCAATTTGCAGGACGTTTGCTCTTCGTGCCATGCCGAAAACCGAGAGCAGGGCTTCCTTGCGGGTTTTCACTGTCCTTTTTCCTCCCCGCCTTCAGCTTCGGCAGCCATTCCGAGAAGGGTGTCGTACACCCCGGCGTCCACTTTCACCCTGAGGGCTTTTGAAAGGGCATCCCTTTTCCGGGCGCTGAGAATGCATTCTTCCTTGAGGCACACATAGGCGCCCCTTCCCGGAAGCCTGCCGGAAGGGTCAACGGACACCTCTCCCGCAGCATTGCGGGCTATTCTCAGCATCTCCCTCTTGGGTGATTCCTCCCTGCATCCGACGCAGGTCCTGGGCCGCCGCCGCATCATGGCCGTCCCTCTATTCAGCGCCGCTGTCGTCTATGATGTCCTGGAAAATATCGTGGAGTGTCGGCATTCTCTCCGGTTCCAGGGCATTGATGTCGATCTTCCATCCCGTGAGCCTCGCAGCCAGGCGCACGTTCTGCCCCGCCTTGCCGATGGCGAGGGAAAGCTGGTCAGGCCGCGAAAAGACGGTGACGGCTTTTTCCTGCTCGAGAATGGGCTCGATCCTGACTATCTTCGCAGGCGAAAGGGAGTTCCGGATATACTGGAGGGGATCGCTGTTCCAGATGATCACGTCCACCTTTTCGCCGCAGAGCTCCTTGCTTATGGACTTGATCCGGGCCCCGTTGTTCCCCACGCAGGCTCCCACCGGATCCACGTTCATGTCGAGGGTCTGGACCGCCACCTTGGCTCTCGCCCCGGACTCGCGGACGATGTTCTTGATCTCGATGACCCCTTCCTGGATCTCGGGAACCTCGAGTTCAAGAAGCTTTCGCAGCAGGCCGGGATGGGTCCGGGAAACGACGATTCTCGGTCCCCGTGTTGTCTGACGGACGTCAAGGAGGTAAAACTTGAGCCTTTCGCCGGGAATGTACTTTTCGTTCACGATGCGCTCTTCCCTGGGGAGGATTGCTTCAGTGCGGTCGTTGAGGCGGATGAGCACCTGGTCGTTCTCCGATTTGAAGACGACGCCGGTAACGAGGTCCCCCACCCGGTCGGAGAACTCCTCGAAAATGATCTGCCGCTCGGCATCCTTCAGCCTCTGGATGATGACCTGCCTGGCCGTCTGGGCAGCAATCCTGCCGAAATTCTCGGGATTTTTCTCTATGCGGATAAAATCCCCCTCGGTGACGTCCACGAACCCCTGGGCCTGGGCATCGGCAAGGGAGATTTCCGTGTCCGGCGACACGACATCCGCCACGATGTGCTTCACTTCGCAGATGGAGATATCGCCGTTTTCCGTATCGATATGGACCTCCACATCCTGGTTCCCGCCCTGGTATTTTTTATATGCCGAGATAAGGGCCGCCTCAAGGCTGGAAGCGATAACTTCCTGGGACAGTCCCCTCTCTTTCGTGATCTGGGCCAAAGCGCGGACGAAATCACGCCCAAGCTGCATTTATGAACTCCTCCTTTTGTCCTGCTTTTCCTGTTCCTCATATACAAGGTTGCCTTTTGTAATTATTTCAAAGGGGATATGGACCGTTTCATCCTCTTCCGTACCTCTGCCGGTCTCAAGCTGCAGAAGAACCGCCCCGTCCTCCCCCACGTCCAGGAGAAGGCCCGTAAACCGTTTCTGTCCGCTTATTTCCTGCCGGGTCTTGAGCTTGATCTTCTTCCCCCTGAACTTCCGGTAATCCTCCGGCGAAAAAAGAGGCCGCTCGATCCCCGGGGAACTCACCTCAAGGTAGAACTGGCCGCGGATATACTCCCCGTTTTCGTCCAGAAAGCGGTTGAGCGACCTGGAGACCGTCTCGCAGTCCTTGACAAGAATGCCTCCGAGAGAATCGATATAGACCCTCAGGATTGCCCGCTTCTCTTCGTTTCCGAGGGTAATGCCGACACATTCGTAACCGAGACCCTCCACAATTTTCCGGAGGGCGCTGAAATTATCTTTTCCCCTGTCTTCGCCCATGCTGATCTCTCCCTGCAGGCCTATTAAAAAACAAAGAGTGGGGGAACCCACTCTTTGAAAAAAACTCTCCGAAGAAACACCACATTGGAGTATAGCACATTATTGGGAATAAATACAACTTCCCTTTATTACAGGCAAAAATCCGAGATGAACTCCGGCCACCACTCGTCCAGGTTCGCCTCGAAATCCATGGGGTCGTCCGCCGTAAAAGTTTCCTCCGCAATAGATTCTTCGACGAGACCCGGAAGATCAAGCACTCCCATCCACGCAAACTCGTCCTGGAAGGTGTTCCGTTCAAAAACCTTCGCTCCCTGCACGGAAGGACCCCTCCTTTCCGGCCGCAGGTTTACTCAACCCAGTAGTTCGGCGCTTCCTTGGTCACCACCACGTCATGGGGGTGATTCTCCTTGACCGAGGCTGCGGTAATCCGTACGAACTGCGCCTTTTCCTGAAGATCGGGGATATCCTTCGCCCCGACGTAGCCCATTCCCGACCGGAGACCGCCGGCAAGCTGGAAGACTACTCCGGACAGGGCTCCCTTGTGGGCGGCGAGACCCTCGATCCCTTCAGGAACAAGTTTATCATTTCCCGCCCCTTCCTGGAAATACCTGTCCTTGCTGCAGCCGTCCTTCATTGCCCCGAGGGAGCCCATTCCCCTGTAGCTCTTGTAGGATCGGCCCCTGTAAATGATCAGTTCTCCCGGGCTTTCCTCGGTACCCGCAAACAGGGAACCGATCATGACCGAGTCGGCTCCCGCCGCGAGCGCCTTGACGATGTCGCCGGAAAAACGGATCCCGCCGTCGGCGATCACCGTCTTTCCCTTCCTGTGGGCTGCCTGGGCGACGTTGTAAATGGCCGCAAGCTGGGGAACGCCGATACCGGCGATAATCCTGGTGGTGCAGATACTTCCGGGGCCGACGCCGACCTTGACGGCGTCGGCTCCCGCATCGATGAGAGCTTCAGCGGCCTCTGCCGTGGCAATGTTTCCTCCGATGAGCACAAGATCCGGATAGGAGGTCCGGAGCAGCCTGACGGAATCGAGGACTTTTTTCGAATGACCGTGGGCCGTATCGACGACGATGACGTCTACCCCGCTCTTCACAAGGGCGGCCGCTCTTTCAGCCAGGTCGGAGCCCACGCCGACGGCCGCGCCGACCCGGAGCCTTCCCCCTTCGTCTTTTGCCGCGCTGGGGAAATCCTTCGCTTTCTGGATATCCTTGATGGTGATAAGGCCTTTCAGCGTGCCGTTCCCGTCCACGATGGGGAGCTTTTCCACCTTGTATTTCATGAGGATGGACTGGGCATCCGCCAGGGTGGTCCCTTCCGGGGCGATGATCAGGTTTTCTTTGGTCATCACCCTGGAAATGGGCTGTTCGAAGTCGGTGACGAAACGAAGGTCCCTGTTGGTGATGATACCCACGAGTTTTTTGTTGCCGTCCACGATGGGGACACCGGAAATATGAAAATGCTCCATCAGTCCGATGGCCTCACTCACCCTGTCGTCGGGGTGAAGGAAGAAGGGATCGACGATGACTCCGGACTCGGACCGCTTCACCACGTCCACTTCCCTGGCCTGCTTCTCGATGGTCATGTTCCGGTGAATGATTCCTATTCCCCCTTCCCTGGCGACGGCTATGGCCAGGCGGGATTCGGTCACTGTGTCCATGGCGGAGCTGCAGAGGGGAATGTTGAGGGCAATGCCTTTCGCGAGCCTGGTCCTGATGGAGACCTCGGAGGGAAGAACTTCGCTGTAGCCGGGTTCAAGAAGGACATCATCAAAGGTAAAGCCTTCATAGGAAACAAATTTTTCCTCAAATTTCATGGGGGAACCTCCTTGCCCTTCGGGGGGGCGAAAAGACTTTGGGAAATTGTAGGCCGAAGCCGGAAAAGAAACAACCCCCCCGGAAATACAAAGGGAATTTCAGGCAGAAAGGGGCTCCGGCGCACATTTCAGCCGCCGGAGCCCTCTTTCTTTGCCGGGAAGGGAATGTCAGTCCTCGTCCTGCAATTCATCCCGCTTCAACTCCCGGATGGAAAGAGTGGCAGCGGCATGGCATATGACGGAGCAGCAGTTTCCGGCCGCTCCCTCGCCTTCGCCCGATTTCGCCTTCAGGTGAACCCTGTTCTTCCATCCTGAAGGCAGAACGTTACCCATTGTCTTCACCATCTCCTGAAGGCGGGAGGAAAGCCGGGGCTCCTGGGCGATCACCACGCAGTCGGCCCACTCGAGGAACCAGCCTTCCGAAGAAGCTCTCCGGGCTGAATCCTCAAGGAGCACAAGGCTCGAAATGCCCTTGTATTTCATATCCGACGCGGGGTACAGGGTTCCGATATCCCCAAGCCCTGCCCCGCCGAGGATGGCGTCGCAGAGCGCATGTACCAGGGGGTCGCCGTCGGAATGTCCCAGAAAACCCAGGGGAAAGTCCGGAAAAAAAACTCCTCCAAGAATGAACCGCCTTCCCGGAACGAGGGGGTGGATATCATATCCGATCCCCGTTCTGAAGGACTTCTGAAACCGGCTTTCTCCGAGGTCAAAATCCCCGGGCCAGGTGATTTTCATGTTCCGCCTGTCCCCCTCTACCGATCCAAGTTCATAGCCTGCCAGTATCCAGGCCTCTCCCTCATCCCTGGCCCCTTTTCCGTGGGAGCGAAGAGCCTGTTCCAGCTTCTCCCTGGGGAACCCCTGGGGGGTCTGGGTGAGGAAAAGCCCTTCCCGGGGGAAGGGCCGAAGGATTCCCTCTTCTTCTTTCTTCAGGGCGTCGGACACGGGAAGAAGGGGAACAATTCCCTTCTTCTCCGTCACCGATGCCATAACCCTCCGGCAGAGAGCCTCGTCCGCGAAAGGGCGCGCCCCGTCGTGGACGAGGACATAGTCTCCCTTCGCACACCGCAGGCCGTTCAGCACCGAGTCGTTTCTTTCCGCCCCCCCCGCAGTCACCGAAAAGGGGAAGGCGTACCCCAAAAGCCTTCCCGAAAAAAAAGACTCATCCCCCGCCGGGACGACGAAAACAGCCTCCCTGACGGCGCCTGACGCAAAGAGTTTTTCGGCGAGAAGGGCGCTCCATTCCCACATCATCCGCCCTCCAAGCCCGCGGTACTGCTTGGGAGAGTCTCCCCCGGCCCGCTCTCCCCTGCCTGCGGCCACCACCACCATGGAAAATCCTTCCATTAGGACCGGACTTCCTTCCTGACCCGGCCGAAGACCATTCTTCCGGCGGAGGTCTGGAGCATGGAGGTGACCACCACCTCCACACGTTTGCCGATGAAGTTCTCTCCGTCCTCGACGACGAACATGGTTCCGTCGTCAAGGTATCCCACGCCCTGGTGGGGTTCCTTTCCTTCCCTTATGACATCGATGATGATGGTTTCCCCCGGAAGGAGCATGGGTTTCAGCGCGTTTGCAAGATCGTTCACGTTGAGCACCCGGATGCCCTGAATCTGGGCGAGCTTGTTCAGGTTGTAGTCAGTGGTGAGAATCTGGCCTCCGAGCCTGTCCGCGAGAGCCACGAGGCCGCTGTCCACCGACTCGGCCCTGAGGGTCTTCAGGGTCGTGTCGGCTATTTCGACCTGGAGGTCGCCCAGTCTCTGGAGTTCGTTCACCACGTCAAGGCCCCTCCGGCCCCTCGTTCTTCTCGCCGGATCGGTGGAGTCGGCCACCGCCTGAAGCTCCAGGAGAACGAACTGGGGGATGATGATCACTCCCTCGAGAAAGCCAGTCCTGGCGACGTCGAGGATCCTGCCGTCAATGATGACGCTCGTGTCGAGGATCTTCCGGCCCGCACACCACTGCTGCTCTTCAGCGGAAAGACGCATCCCGCCCTCATCGTGCCGCTCCCGCTGTCCCCTGATCATGGAGATTTTTTCCTTCAGCCCCTGTATGGGACCCAGGACATGGAGCAGGTCGCTCTGGCGTTTCAGCAGTATCCTCGCTCCGAGGTACCCCAGCACAATGTTCAGGATCAGGGCGAGATAGCTCCCGAACAGGAGGTCGGAAAAGGGCAGCGCCACAAGATTCGCGATGATGAGGCCGACAATCATGCCGACGGTGGCGGCGGTAATCTCTGACCAGCTGGTGTTCTTCAGGTGTGTTTCAAAAAATGTTCCCATAAGACCAAGCAGCCGCAAAAAAACGGGGGAAAGGATCAAGCCGAGAAAGGCGAATAAAACCACTGAAAGAACCGTAAGGAAAATTTTACCCGGAAGCCACAGGGGCAGCCATGATTTCCCCGCCATGAACCATTCTTCAGGAACAAGGGGAAACAGAAGCTGGGCCACCTGGGCACCAATCATGCCACCCAGCAGAAGTACCAGCCCGGAGAAGATCATCCTGACAATCTTCCCAAAACCCTCCGTCATAGTTTCACCTCTCTTGCAGTCGGTCATTCTCCTTCCCGCCGGGGAAGGGACGTAAAGAAATGGAGCGCTCTTGTTGCTCAGGAGAAACGATTCATTCTTTCCGCTTTACCGTTACCCTGGACTCGAGGGAGGCGAGAAGGGTCGTCCTGTCGGCAAACTCTATGCTCCCTCCCACGGGGAGGCCGTAGGCCAGCCGCGAGACGGAAACGTCGGTCTCTCCAAGCCGGTCCACTATGGCATGGAAGGTCAGGTCTCCTTCGATCCTCGGATTCGTGGCGATAATCACCTCCCTTATGCGGTCTTCGCCGATGCGGCGCACAAGCCCGGCAAGGCATTCCTCGTCGAGATCCTCACCGTCGAGGGGAGATACCCTCCCCCCGAGAACATGGTACAGTCCGGAATAGACTCCGGCCTGTTCAATGCTGATAAGATCCTCCACCGTTTCAACGACGCAGAGGGTCGACCTGTCCCGCAGAAGGTCGCTGCAGACGGCACAGGGCTCCCTGTCGGTGATGTTGCCGCACCGTGAACAGGTGAAGATGCGGTCTTTCAGCCCTGAAAGACATGCGGCAAGCTCCTCGGCGTAGGAAACAGGCTGCTGGAGGACGAAAAAGGCCATACGCCGGGCCGTTTTCGCCCCGACGCCCGGGAGCTTGCGAAAAAGAACGGTGAGCCTTTCGAAGGAATCAGGCAGCGACACGGACCGCTCCTAGAACAGCCCCATGGAACCGAGGCCGCCGGTAATCCGCCCCATTCTCTCGGCGGCAAGCTCCTTGCTGCGCCGAAGCGCTTCATTCACCGCCGCAAGCACCAGGTCCTCGAGCATTTCCACGTCGTCGCCCTTCATGACCTCCGGATCGATACGAACTCCTACCACGTCTCCCTGGCCGTTCGCCGTCACGGTGACCATTCCGCCCCCGGCGCTTCCTTCCACCTTTTCTCCCGCAAGCTCCTCCTGGACCTTTGCCATCTGGGCCTGCATCTTCTGCGCCTGTTTCATGATCTTGTCCATGTTCAAGCAAACCACTCCTTTTTCCGGATAAAAGTCTCAGTGGTGGTAGTCCACTCCTCTGAGGATTGTACATGCCCTGTATATCTGTTCCGCGAGAAATACGAGGCAGAGCTCGTGGGGCATGGTCATCTTCGAGAGCGAGAGGGAATGATCCGCCCTGTCCCTTACTTCCCCGGCCAGTCCGAATGCCCCTCCGATGACGAACACGATCCTTCCCTCCGAATCATCGAGCCTTGCCGAAAGCCACCGGGCAAAAGAGAGGCTGTCCGTTTCCCCGCCCCCCTCGTCCAGGATCACCACGTAATCCCGTTCCCGGATCTTCTTCAGTATTTCCTTTCCCTCCCGCTCCACCTTCCGGGCGGCATTGCCGTCCTTCGACTCCGGTGCGGATTCGAGGCCCACTTTAAGGAAAGGAGCGGTCCGCTGGAAATAACGATCCGCCAGGGCGGCACAATGGCCGTCCTTTGCTTTTCCGACACTAAGAATAATGATTTTCATAGTGTGTGTCCAGTATATTTTCCCTATTTCCCGCCGGGGCCGACCGTTTCTTCTTCCCCACTCTCTTTGCCACGAACTTTTCCTGCCGTTCCCTCTCGGCAAGAAGATCCTCTATCCGTTTCACCTCTTTCCCCAGGGAGGGAAGGACCACATGCTCAAGCGTATTTATCTTCAGGGTGGTCCTGGAAAGTTCCCGTTCTATGGCACTGATCTTCGTCTTGAGGTTGATGTACCTCCAGACGCAGTCTTCGCTTTCTCCCAGGGCTTTCAGGAGATCCTCCACCGAGAGGGAGGTCACGGCGGGGTCGAAGGGAAGCTTCCATGAAAGACGATCCCTGTCCTCCGGCGAAGGGGAAAAAGAGGAATACCGGCATCCCATGACGGATTTCTTTTCCACCCGGACCGGAAGGGGATCGTTTCCGGCGGAAAGATAGCGGACGGCGCCGTCGCCCTCGAAGAGCCTCACCAGGGAATACAGGAAGGTGATCCTCCCCGCGGCGAGAAAAAAGGCTTTTTCTGTCTCCCGGAAGAGCCGCCGCTCCTCGTCCACTGCCCGGACCAGGGCGTCCCGTTTCCTTTCGAGGAGCCTCTTTCCATGGCTCACGGCAATTATGCGCCGCCGGGTGGACAGAAGGTGCTCCCTCGTGGGGGGACCGGACGACCTGCCGTTCATGGCTCCCGGGGAAGGGCCGAATAGCCCAGGTTTTCCGCCACGTAGCTCTCAGGCAGCTTGAAGAGCTCGCTCCTGGGAAGGGTTTCAAGGCATTTCCATGCGGATCGCTCAGATTCCGCCAGGGTTCTTCGTGCGCCTCCCTGACCGAGGAATGTTTTTTCGAACGCCGCGGCGAACCCGAGATACTGTTTTTCCACGGCGGTGAGCCCGTCATCGCCCACGATGAGCCGCATCCGTTCCACTTCCCTGGCCCTGGCATACGAGGCGTAGAGCTGATCCGCGAGGGCCCTGTGCTCCGGGAAGGTCTTTCCCCTTCCTATTCCCTTGTTCATCAGCCTGCTCAGGCAGGGAAGAACGTCGACGGGAGGGTAGACCCCCCGTTCCTGGATTCTCCTGTCGAGCACGATCTGCCCCTCGGTAATGTAGCCCGAGAGGTCCACCACCGGGTGGGTCATGTCATCGTCCGGCATGGTGATGATGGGAATCTGGGTGACGCTTCCCGGCGCTCCAGCAATGCAGCCCGCCCGCTCGTACAGCTCGGCCAGATCGGAATACATGTAGCCGGGGTAGCCCCTTCTCCCCGGCACTTCCTCCCTGGCGGCCGCCACTTCCCTCAGGGCGTCGCAGTAGGCCAGCATGTCGGTCATCACCACGAGGACATTGTAGCCCCTCGAAAAGGCGAAGTATTCCGCCGCCGCAAGGGCGACCCTGGGCGTGAGCAGACGCTCCACCGTCGAGTCGCCGGCGAGGTTCAGAAAGAACACGCCGTTCCGCAGGGCGCCCGACTTCCGGAAGGAATCCATAAAAAACTGGGCTTCTCTCCGGGTAATGCCCAGAGCGGCGAAGACCACGAGGAAGGGCTCTTCCGAGCCCGGAATCCTTGCCCCGCTCACGATCTGGACGGCCAGCTCGTTGGCGGGCAGGCCCGCCCCGGAAAACACGGGCAGTTTCTGCCCCCGGACGAGGGTGTTCATGAGGTCCAGGGCGGATACCCCCGTTTCCACGAAAATATCCGGGCTGCTCCTCCGCACCGGGTTGATGGGAGAGCCTCCCACAGCGAGAAATTCATCGGCGAAGCCGGCGGACAGACCGTCCAGGGGGTTTCCCCTCCCGTCGAATACACGGCCTATCAGTCCGTCTCCGGCGGGAATCCTGAGGACGTCCCGCTCAAGCCACACGGTGACGCTCCCGGGGGCAAGCCCCATGGTCCCCTCGAACACCTGGATGACCGAAAGGTCCCCGTCGATCTGGAGGATCCGTCCCGTTCGTCTTTCCGAACCCGACTCCACTGCGACAAGTTCGCCGCAGGCGGGCCCGGCGATTCCCCTCACGAAAAGAAGGGGACCGCTTATGCCCTCAACCCTCCTGAATCCTTCCCGGTACAGGGCCGTCATTGGGGCATCACCTCGATTTTTTCGAGCTCCGCCGCCAGGCGGCTCCTCCATTTCTCCCCGCGTGCCGCCATTTCTTCCTTTCCGAGAACCCTCAGCGCCAGGAGTTCCGACCGGAGAGGCAGCGCGGCCGCCTGGTCAAAGATGATCCCCCGCGAGAGGGCTGACCGGACGGTCCGGTCGCATTCCCTCAACTGGAGGAGGTAGACCTTCTGCAGTTCAGGGGCGAAAGAGGCGTCCTCAGGGGCAAAGGCGTTCTGCTGCAAGAACAGCACCCTGGCAAGTTCAGCCATGAAGAGGGTCCACTTGTCCTCCTCGGAGAGACCGTCCCTGCCCACCAGCTGGACAAGGTCGAGAAGGGACTGTTCTTTTTCCAGCAGGTCCCTGAGGTACTCCCTGAGGGTGAACCATTCCTCCCCGAGGTTCTCCCGGAACCACGGGGCGAGCATTCCCTCGTAGAGGGTATAGCTCTGGCGCCAGTTGATGGCGGGAAAATGGCGCTGCTGGGCCAGCCCTTTGTCCAGTGCCCAGAATGCGCCGGACATGCGGAGGCTCGCCTGGGTCACCGGTTCCGAGAAATCTCCCCCGGCGGGGGAAACGGCGTTCACCACCGTGATGGAACCCTTTCTTGACGGCGATCCCAGGGCTTCCGCCCTCCCCGCCCGTTCGTAATACTGGGCGAGCCTCGAGCCGAGATAGGCGGGATATCCCTCTTCCCCGGGCATCTCCTCGAGGCGGCCGCCGATCTCCCTGAGGGCCTCCGCCCAGCGGGACGTGGAATCGGCCATGATGGCCACGTTATAGCCCATGTCACGGAAATACTCTCCCATGGTCATTCCGAGGTAGATGCTCGCCTCCCTGGCAGCCACGGGCATATTGGAAGTGTTGGCCACGAGGATCGTCCGGTCCATGAGAGGGCCGCCGGTCACGGGATCCACAAGTCCCGGGAATTCCTCCAGGACCTCGGTCATCTCGTTTCCCCGCTCGCCGCACCCGATATAGATGATGATGTCGGCGGAACTCCACTTCGCCAGGGACTGCTGCGTTACCGTCTTGCCCGTGCCGAACCCTCCGGGCAGAACCGCCGCACCGCCCAGGGGCACGGGGAAGAGGGTGTCGAGAATCCTCTGCCCGGTCAGCAGGGGAATTTCAAAGGGAAGGCGCCGCTTCACCGGCCGGGGCACCCTGACCCGCCATTTCTGAATCATGGTGTACTCCCGCCCGTCCTCGAGCCGCGCAAGCGGTTCGTCCGGAGCGTACCCGCCCGCCGGGGCGATCCAGGCGGCCCTGCCCGGCGGCTGGTCGGAGGGAACCATCACGGAATGGAGAAAGGTCGGATTTTCCCGGGCTGTGCCCAGAAGATCCCCTGCCGAGAGGGTGTCGCCCGGGGCAGCCGCAGGTTCAAAGGCATATTTGCCGGCCGTGTTCCGCCGGCCGGGATTCGCGCCCCTGGGAAGAAAGATGCCTGCCTCTCCCAGGACGTCAAGGGGACGGCCGATGCCGTCGAAAACGCCGCCCAGGAGCCCAGGCCCGAGATCCACCGAAAGAAGGTCGTCCTCGAACACCACGGGCGCCCCAGAGGCTATGCCGTCCGTATCCTCGTATACCTGGACGCGGACGCAGGACCGTTCAATGCGGATCACTTCCCCGAGAAGCCCCTCCGCCCCGACCCTCGCCACTTCGAACATGGCGGCGGGCCTCTCCGGGATCACCGTCACCACGGGCCCCGAAACACCCACCACTCTTCCTCTTTTGTCCATGTGTGCCGTCACCTCATCTCCCCGCTTTCGCAGGAAGGAAACTGGATCCAGACAGGATCGGCCGATTTTTCCAGCCGCCGTCTGACCGATTCCGGGAGCCCGTCGAACCACTCCTTCTCCACCGCCACGAAAGCGGCCCTCTCCGCAGAAAGAGCGGCAAAAACAGATGCCGACTCCCCCGGAGACTCACAGGGAAGGGGTACAAGTCCGAGAAGGGACCACAGGTCCGCAAAAACCTGGCTTCCCACGGCAAATCCCCTTCCCGTTTCAGCCATGGTGTCCCTCCCCGGGGAGGAAAAGATGCCGTTCCAGCTCCGCGGCCGGCATGCGCAGCGACAGGCCCACGGCGAGCAGGGAAAGGTTCTTCCATTCCTGTACCACCTGGGCCGCATACCCGAGGGACACGTCGGCGCCGAGAAGGTTCTTTCTGTAGAGGCTTGTCTGCCACTCGTAAAAATGCCGCTGGAAGGACCGGAAAAGGTCGGAACGGGTTTTCTCCCCGTGTTTTCCGGGAACAAAGGACCATCCTGAGCCGGAAAAAAGCTTATGGGGATCGTCCAGGGTCTCGAGGGCTTCCTGTGAAAAGCCCCAGCCTCCGGGAAGAAAAGCCCGTTCCCCTGCGGTCTCTTCCCCGGGGCGGAGCCAGATGCTGAAATTCCAGAGATCCGTCAGCCTGCCGAGATATTCCGCCATTCTCCTGCCGTTCTCGTTGTTCTTCCCCCTGATCCGTTCTCTCCACCGGGAGAACCAGCCGGAATAAAGAGCCCGCTCAGCCCGGAAGAGATCTCCCGTTTCATGGAGCACCCGGTAGGACTCACCCAGGATGCGGGCGAAGTCATGATTTTCCTCGTGGCAGCGGACAGCCCCGTCAGCCGGAGTGGGGCATTTTTTCCACAGGTCGTCATAAAAGGAAGGATCCGCGAGGGAATACCTGTGCCATGCGGGGGAATTCCCCGGACGGATTCCTCCCGGTGAAGCCCGGAGAAGAATCCGCCCGTTGTGGAGGTCGCCCAGTGAAAGGATCACTGAAAAAAAAAGGAGGCTTTCTCCCCGCGCAAGGGATGCGGTTTCCTGCAGAATATCCGCCGCGCCCCCGGCCAGGGCGTTTTCGATCCGGCCGAGGAGCGATCCCCCGCCGGTGGCGAGCTGCTCTCGGTATCTCTGGCCGTACCGGCTTTCGAGCAGGAAGAGCTCCATGTCCTCAAGGGAGCCGGAAGCAAGCCGGAAGAAGACTTCCCTTCCGAGAAGCCGGGTCCCCCTCGCCCTGACGACGGCGTTCAGATATTCATAATTGGGAGATTCGCCGGTGAATTTCTGTGAAGGAATCATGCATGAGCCGGGACAGCCTGAGGGAAAAACGGGAGGACATCCTTCCCCACCGCGTGAGGAGGGTATTGTCTAAAATTTCGTTTTCCGTCTCGGCCCGGCAGCCACCCCATCCGTTCAGATTTGCTTCCCGTATTTCCACTCCCTCGAAAAGGCTTCTGTTTTCTGCCGTTTCCCGGAGCAGTTCAGCGTCACCCTTCTCCACAAGAAGAACGGCAGGCCTGCCGCAGGCCCCCAGAACCTCTTCGGCGAGCCGGGCAAGAATTCGGCCGTACCCTTCCCTGTCGAAAGAGCGGAACGTTTCGGCCATCTTCCGGAGTTCCTCCCCGAAGGAAGTGCCCAGGTTCGAAAACTCACCGAGAAAGAAAGCCCCCGCGGAAGCGGAAGCGCTTTTTCGCTTCTCTGCGGCCAGAAAACGGAAGCGTTCTTCCTGCTCCTTCCGAAGGGCTGACACTTTTTTCTGGACAGAAAGTCTCCTGGCGGCGATGAGATCGGCGATCTCGTCGTCCCGGTTCCTTTCCAGAAGACGGACTTTCTCAAGGTGCTCCCTTGCGAGAGCCTCCTTGAAGGACTCGAGGTCCTTCCCGCCGGTCATTGTCTCAGGCGAACTGGAGAATGAGCATGATGGCCACCACGAAACCGAGGATGACCATGGTCTCCGGAATGGCTTCGAGAATGATGATGGTGCCTCCCGTTTCCGGTTTTTCCGCCACGGTTCCGGCGCCCGCGCTTCCGATTTTCGCCTGGGCGTAGGCTGTGGCAACGGCGGGGATTCCGACCGCAAGGGCCGCTGCAAGGGCTATGAGTGCTTTTTCCACGAGGATCCGCTCCTTCGCTGAAATGGTGTGTATTCTTTCCCGTTACCGGAATAAAACTTGCCGAAGAACTCCACGTAGTGCAGCCTGGCCGAATGGAGGCCCGAACCTCCTATGGCCAGCACGAAATTCAGGAGGTGAATCATGAGGGCAAGAAAGATGCCGAAGACGGACAGTCCGAAGACATCGAGAAACTTCGAGGCCACGAGGGCCAGGATGGCGGAGGAAAGGCCGATGGCCGCGATTCTGACGTAGCTGATGATATTGCCGATGCTGCCCAGGGTCTCGATGATGCCGCCGATGCCCCCGCCCCTGATGAGAAGGGCGAGACCGATGACCAGGAGGGAAAGGGGCACTGTGAAAATCCCTCCGGGCAGTTTCCCCCTCAGGGCTGTAAGCCCCGCCACAAGGGCAAGAAGTACGGCCAGGTTTCCCGCCTTTTCCATCCAGAGATGACGGTGCCTGTTCCTTATTCCCTGGTATATGCCCAGGAGAAGCCCGAAAAACACGTGGGCGGCGCCCAGGGCTATGGTAAACACCACCACCGGGAGAACGCTCACCGACCGCTCCAGCCACAGGGGTTCCAGATGGAACAGCCTGTGCCCCGCGTCGCCGAAGGATTCGCCCCAGGCCGCTCCCCAGACAATGCTCCAGAGGGAAACGGAGAGGAGAATGGAGCCTATGTCCCGGAGCAGGGGGCGGACCGCTTTCTTCAGCTTCAGGGAAAGAAGAAGAATCAGCACTCCGTATCCCATGTCGCCGATCATGCACCCGGAAAAGAAGGGGAAGAAAATGGCCACGGCGGTCGTGGGGTCCACCCCGGAATAGGAGGGCGGCCGCAGAAGCTTCAGGAACAGTTCAAAGGGAGCGCAAAGGGGTGAATTTTTCAGGGATGTGGGCACACTGCTCCAGTCCTTTTCCCCCGGGTGTCTCCACTGGAGGAGCACATCGTCGCCGAACCGCCCTTTCATGGCTGACACCGTGGAATCGAGGGCGTCCTCGGGAAGCCACCCGTGGAGGGGGAAGGTGTCCTCGGAGGAACCGAGTCCGGCTTCCACCGCAGCCTGCTCCGTTCTGCCGTCGATGAAAAGGAACAGGGCGGCGAGCCGGGGCCCCCACTCGCCGGACGTCCGGCGCAGATCACCGGAAAGGGTCTCGATGCGGCCGGAAAGTTCTTCCATTTTTTTCCCGATGACGGGAAGGGAATGCTCCACGCTCACGCCGGAGCAGAACGGGGGCAGGTGCCAGGGAAGGGCCTTCCAGCGGGAAAGAATCGCCGAGGCCTCCTCTTCCAGTTCCGGGGAAACCCGGAGAGCCAGCACGCCGAGGGCGTCGTTTCCGGGAACGAAATGGTGCCGCCCCTCCCACGCCTCCCCTCCGGCGGAAAACGCCCCATGAAGAGCGCCGAGAGCCTGCTGGACCGTATTCTGCGGAATCAGCCACAGCGTCGTTGTTCCCGGGGATCCGGCATCGTCCCGCCGGAAGAATGCGGAAAAACGATCGAGGATATCCCTCGCCTTTTTCGCCCGGAGAAGGAGATCTTCTGCGGCCGTTCTTTCATCGAGAAGACCGGAGAGGCGTTTTCCGAATTCCTCCAGGCTTCTCTCGATTTCAGGGGCAAGTTCTTCGGGCGGAAGGGCTGAAAGCAGCTTTTCCGCATCGTCGATGCTCCCTTCGGAAAGAGAGGTCCATCCGTCCCAGCCGAGGGATTCAATGAGACCCAGCACCTTCCCCCGAAGAAGGCGCAGCATGTTCAGCCGTGCCGACTCTGTCCCGGAACGCCGGCCGGCCTGCTCGAGGTGAAGCACGCCCAGCCGGTGAAGCTCCTCGATGATCTCCCGGCGCCTTCCTGCAACGCCCCAGAGAGCAAGGCGGATCATTTTCCGTATCACGGTTCTTTTTCTCCCAGAACCATGGCGAAGAATTCTTCCTGAAGGGCTTTCAGGGCCGGCCCTCCGCCGATCCGCCCCGAAACGTCGTCCCTGATGGATGCGATTTCCCTCTCGAGACCGGCCGCAAGGAGTTCAAGGTCCTTCTCCCGGGCAGACCATTCCGCCTCCACCTTTCTCAGGGTCTCGGCCTCCATTTCGGAAAGACGAAGGAGCGCCTGGTCTCTGTCGAGACGGCACTCCCTTCGTTTCTGTTCATATTTTTCTTCCAGTTCGCCGGAAAAGCGGCGAATCTCTTCCTCTACTTCATCAAATTCTCCGGAAGGGGCGGACATATCCGTATTATTCAGCACCGCGGCTCACGCTTTCTTCCATGAGAAACTCGCAGAACGCCTCGCGGCTGATCATTCCTGCGAGCTTTCCGCTCTCCACCACGGGAAGCCGCTTTACCGACTTCCGGATCATCAGGTCCGCCACCGCCATGAGGCTTGTCTCGGGCTCCACGAAAATGGGATTCCGGTTCATGAAATCCCCCACCTTCTTGTTCCCGAAGGACCGGAACCTGGAGAGAAGAAGATCCTCTTCGTCCTCAAGAAAGGAAGAACGGGCTAGCACCTCGAGGTAGGTGGGAACGGCGGCTTTCAGAACATCGCTTTCCGACAGGAATCCCACAAGGTTCCAGTCCTCGTCGAGGACGGGGATACCCTGCAGGTTGTGGCTGTAGAGGACGTGAATGGCGTCATGCACCAGGTCGTCCTCCAGAACCGACGTGAGGTCGAAATTCATGATGTCTTTTGCCGCGGTCTTCATTCGGTGCTCCTGTTTTCCCTGTAGGGGCGCAGGCCCAGCTTCGTGAGAAAAACCCTGCAGACGAAAAGGAAGAGATCAAGATCCCGCTTCCAGCGCCAGGGTTCCTGCAGGAGGCGGTAAAACCATTCGAGGCCGAGTTTCTGCCATGCTTCCGGAGCCCTCTTCAGCATTCCGGAGACCACGTCGAAAGCCCCGCCTACCCCGACTGCGACCATGTCACCGAGAAGATGGGAGTTTTTCATGACCCAGACTTCCTGGCGGGGAATTCCCATGGCCACGAAGAGGACTTTCGCCCCGCTGCCGCGGATGTCCGCAGCCACGGAGGGGTCGGACGGGTTAAAATAACCGTCCCGCCATCCGGCGATGACGAGGTCGGGGTACTGCTCCTTCAGGGCTTCCGCAGTCCCCTTCACAGCCTCCCCCTTCGCCCCCAGCAGGTATACGGGCAGGCCTTCCGCCGCAGCCGTCCGGGTCAGGCGCAGCATGAAGTCGATTCCCGCCACCCTCTCCTGGACCGGCGTTCCGAGAAAACGAAGGGCCCAGACAAGCCCGGCGCCGTCGGCAAGGGTCAGGAAGGAGCTCCGCAGGGCGGCGGCATATTCACTGTTCTTTTCCGCTTCCATCACGGCAAGGGCATTCACCGTGGACACCAGGGAAACCCCTTTGCCGGAGACTGCTGCGGCGCGGGTCTTCGCGAGGGCATAGTCCATGGAGACATTATCGACCGAGGTGCTCCAGATGGAGGGTTTCAGTGGCATTTCCGCATTCTCCTTCATTTTCCGGATGAAAGGCATGATGGCGAGGCCGGTGAAAAGGATGGTGGCGCTGACCCACAGCATCATGAACATGGAGTTTCCAAGCTGGGAGATGGCGATGACCGCACCGCCGAGGGCGCAGAGAGACGTGATGAACCGCACTGCGCTGGGGTGGTCGAGGCCCCTGCTGATGAGCTTTCTGTACAGCACCGTCGCTCCGTGGGACCTGGAGGAAAAGGCAAGACTGGCGAAATGGAGGGACGCCTCCATGATGGGAATGGCGAAAAGGCCGAGGGGAAGAAGCATAAGGGTGCTGAAGGTAATCCCCTTGCTCACCCCGAGCACCGACGTCCCTGCCACGAGGATTCCCCAGAGAGCGGACAGGGATTCGCCCATGCGGCGGTACATGTGGCCGTGGCGGCTCCAGAACACGCCGAGGAAGGCAAGGCCGCACAGGGACATGAAGAATGCGTCAGGAAGATCCTGGCCGGAGAAGACCGTGGCGAGAAGAAGCAGCGAGAAGCTGATGGCCAGAAGATGGCCCGCCATGCCCGGTATGTTGTCCAGCTGCTGGAGAAGGACGGGGAATATGCCCACCCAGAGGGCCGTCACGATAATGGACACTTCAGGAGAAAAGTAATGGTACTGGCCGTCGGGAAGGCCGATGAAGCCGATCTTGGGTCCGAAGACGGCGAAGACGAAGCCCACGAAAAGATAGGCCGTCTTCCATCCCCAGTGAGGCCGGATGTGCTGGCACGTGCCGACGAGGGAGGCGAAGGCGGCCATGCCCACGATGAAACGGGACACGGAGCTGCCGGCCCAGAGGGCGGCGAGAACCCACGCCGCCACGAGCAGAAGATCCCGGAAATAGTTGTACTGGGTTGTCTCCATGCGTTTTCTGCAGCGACGCTGAAGAAAGAAGCAGAGCACCACCGCAGCGGGAACAAAAAATAAAACCTCGGACATGAAACTTTCCGCGAAAAGTATGATTAGCCCTCCCTGGATACAAGGCTGCAATCTTGATTCTACCAGTTATTTCCCTATTTTTCCACCCCCGCCTAAATCCGCTGGCAGCGGGGAGCGTCACCGGTGCTCGCTTGGGCCGCCGGCCTGGGCGCTGCCCCCCAGGGGATATTCTCTTCGACCCTGGCGGGTCGAATTCACCTTATGCCCAGCGACACTCCCTCTGCCATGAAAAGCTGCGGATTTAGGCCCCGGAAGACCCGGAATCCTCCGGTTTCAGTCCGCAGGGGGCAGGCCCGGGGGGGCAGGCGGCGTTTCAACCGCCTGCGATTCTGAAGGATATCAGCGGATTTCCGTGACGCCTCCCATGTAGGGAACGAGGACTTCCGGTATCCCTATGGAGCCGTCTTCCCTCTGGAAGTTCTCGAGCACGGCGATCAGGGCCCTGCCGATGGCGATGCCCGAACCGTTCAGGGTATGGACAAACCGGGGTTTGCCGCCGTCGGCGGGACGGAACCTGGTATTCATCCTCCTGGCCTGGAAATCTTCGCAGTTGCTGCAGGAGCTGATCTCCCTGTACTTGTGCTGGGAGGGCAGCCAGACTTCCACGTCGTAGGTCTTGCTCGACCCGAAGCCCATATCCCCCGTGCACAGGCAGATGGTCCTGTGGGGAATCCCGAGGGCCCTCAGCACCTCCTCGGCGTTGTCGGTCAGCTTTTCCAGCTCGTCGTAGCTGGACTCCGGCGAGGAGAGCTTCACCATCTCAACCTTGTCGAACTGGTGCTGCCGGAGCATGCCCCGCACGTCCCTGCCGTAGGCCCCGGCCTCCCGGCGGAAACAGGGGGTATAGGCCGTGTAGTACAGGGGAAGCTGCCCTTCCTCGAGAATTTCCTCGGCGTGGAGGTTGGTGAGGGGCACCTCGGCGGTGGGGATGAGCCAGAGGTCGTCGTTCTCGCATTTATAGAGGTCATCGGCGAACTTGGGAAGCTGCCCCGTACCCCGCATGGTCTTCGAACTTACCATGAAGGGCGGCTGCACTTCCAGGTACCCGTGCTTCTCCGTATGAAGGTCGAGCATGAAGTTCAGCAGGGCCCGTTCAAGCCGCGCCCCCAGCCCCTTCAGGACAGTGAAGCGGCTCTGGGCGAGAGACGCCCCCTTCTCGAAATCCATGATCCCCAGGGCCTCGCCGAGGTCCCAGTGAGGTTTCGGCTCGAAGGAAAACTGTTTCGGCTCACCCCAGCGCCTGACTTCGGGGTTGTCGTTCTCGTCCTTCCCTACGGGAACGGAATCATGGGGACGGTTCGGAAGGGAAAGAAGCATGTCCGAAATCTTTTCGTCGATCTCGGAAATGCGGGCGTCGATGTCCTTTATCCTGTCGCCGATGACCCGCATCTCCTCCATGGCGGCGGAGGCGTCCTCGCCCCTGGCCCTGGCGGCCCCCACCTTCCGGGATCCTTCATTCCTGCGGGCCTTCAGCTCCTCGGTCTCCGTGAGCAGCAAGCGGCGCTCCTCGTCGAGCCCGAGAAGCGGCCCGATATCCATATCGTTGTTCCTGTCCGCCAGGAACTGTCTCACTTCATCCGCATTGGAGCGGATCCATCGGATGTCAAGCATGGTCTTCCTTCTCCTTTCCGGTGCGAAGCTCGTTCATGATGTTGGCGGTCTCGATGGCGGCGAGGGCCGCCTCGGCCCCCTTGTTGCCCCCCTTACTGCCCGACCGCGCCACGGCCTGGTCCATGGTATCCGTGGTCAGCACCCCGAAGGACACGGGAATCCGCTCGGCCATGGCCACCGATGCCAGTCCCTTGGACATCTCGGCGGAGACGTATTCGAAGTGGGGCGTATCTCCCCGTATGACCGCCCCCAGGGCGATGATGGCGTCATATTTCCCGCTCAGGGCCGCCTCCTTGGCCACGAGGGGCAGCTCCCACGCGCCCGGCACCTTTATGACGTCAATGGCCTGGTGGCTCACGTCATGCCGGAGAAGCATATCCTTCGCCCCCTCGAGCAGCTTCTCGCTGAAGAGGCTGTTGAACCGCGACACGACGATGCAGAACCGAAGCCCGGCACCGGTAAGCTTTCCCTCTATGATTTTCATTTTGACCGCTCCTTTCAGCCTGTGTTAACTCAGTATGTCCCGGACATGAAAAAGATGCCCGAGCTTCGATTCCTTCGTGCCGAGGTACCGTTCGTTGAACCGGTTCGGGGGAATGACCAGGGGAATCCGCTCCACGATCTCCAGGCCGTACCCCTGGAGCCCCACCACTTTCCTCGGGTTGTTGGTGATGAGCCGGATGCTCCCCACGCCGAGATCCTGGAGGATCTGGGCGCCGATGCCGTAATCCCTCAGGTCGGCGGGATATCCCAGGGCCACGTTCGCCTCCACGGTGTCCATGCCCTTTTCCTGGAGCTGGTAGGCCCTGAGCTTTTCGGCGATCCCGATACCCCGCCCTTCCTGGCGCATGTAGAGAAGCACCCCCTGCCCCTCTGCCTCGATCATCTCCATGGCCTGGGCGAGCTGGGGCCCGCAGTCGCACCGCAGGGAGCCGAACACGTCACCGGTGAGGCATTCGGAATGGACTCTCACGAGAACGTCCTTTTTGCCCTCCACAGCCCCCTTCACCAGGGCCATGTGCACGTGGTCGAGATTGTCGTCGTTCACGTTCCGGTATGCATGGGCAGTGAAGAAGCCATGGGAGGTGGGAAGTTCAACCCTCGCGATCTTCTCCACAAGCTTTTCCTGCTTGCTCCTGTAGGCGATCAGATCCTCGATGGAAATGATCTTCATGCCGTTCTTCCCCGCGAAGGTCACCAGGTCGGGCAGACGGGCCATGCTGCCGTCCTCGTTCATGATCTCGCAGATCACTCCGGCGGGGGGCAGCCCCGCGAGGGTGGCGAGGTCCACCGCCGCCTCCGTGTGCCCGGCCCGCTTGAGCACCCCGCCCTGCCGGGCCGCCAGGGGAAACATGTGGCCGGGACGATAAAAGTCCTCGGGAGCCGATGACGGGTCCGCAAGGGCCCGGGCGGTTCTCGCCCGTTCCTCGGCTGAAATGCCCGTGGTGCAGCCTTCCCTGGCATCCACGGTCACGAGAAAGGCGGTGCCGTGCTTGTCCGTTCCCTCCCTGACCATGGGATCCAGCCTGAGCCGCCGGACGATGTCGTTTCCCAGGGGAACGCAGACGAGCCCCCGGGCGTGCCTCACCATGAAATTGACGGCGTCCGTGGTCACAAGGGACGCGGCGATGATGAGATCGCCCTCGTTCTCCCTGCAGTCGTCGTCCACCACGATCACCATTCTGCCGTTCCGGATATCCTCCACGGCCTCTTCGATGGAGCTGAACACTTCGCCGCTGATTCGGTCGTCCCCGCACAGAGCGGTCATGAAAATGCCTCCTGTATGCGCTAGATCCACCCGGCGTCCCGGAGCGACTCCGGGGACAGGGAGGAAGCGCCTGTATTTGTATGGAAGGAAGCTCCCGTTTCAAGAAGCCTCCGGACGTACTTGCCGAGGATGTCCGTTTCGATGTTCACCTCGTCGCCGGGGCGAAGGTCTCCGAGGGTGGTAGCCTCCAGCGTGGCGGGAATCAGCCCCACGGTGCAGGAAGCTCCGGCCAGCCGGGCCACGGTGAGGCTCACGCCGTCCACCGCCACGGAGCCCCTGGGAACCACCAGGGACGCCGTCTCTTCTTCCAGGGTGAAGGAGAGCAGAAACCCGTCCCGTCCCCTGGAAATCTCCCGGACAGGAACCACCCCGTCGATATGGCCCGTGACGATATGGCCGTCGAGTCTCCCGTCCGCCCGGAGGGCCCGTTCCAGGTTCACCCGCGCCCCGGGGCGGAGCGACCGGAGCTTCGTCTTTTTCAGCGTCTCCGGCATCACGTCCACCGAAAAAATCTCCCCCTCAAGGGCCGTGACCGTCAGGCAGGCGCCGCATACGGCGACAGACTGGCCGGGAACCAGCTCTCCCGCGAACAGAGGAGCCCGGAGAGAGAGGACGGTGCACATTCCGGCAGGCCTGAGGGACACTACCGTTCCCACCGTTTCTACAAGGCCGGTGAACATTCGGGCACCCCCTCCAGCAGAAAATCATTCCCCACCTGCTTCACCGACGCCCCCGTGATCCTGACGGTCTCATCCATGGACGCAAAGACCAGGGGACCGGAAAAAGGGCGGTTTTTCCCCAGGATCCGGGGCGAAAGGAAGAGCGCCACACCGTCCACGAGACCCTCCCTGAAAAAGGAGGCGATGACGGAGGGGCCCCCCTCCACGAGAAGGGAGTTCACTCCCCGTGCCGCAAGGACTGACAGGGCATGGGAGAGGGAAAGCCCGAAAGAACCGGAAGGGACCGTCACCACATCCATTCCTGCTGCCGCCGCCGCAGTCCTTCGCTCCCGGCCGGCCTCTTCCGACGTGAACACCGTCGTTCCCGGGGCGAAAATCTTCGCGCCCGGGGGAATGGAGAGCCGGGAATCCAATACTATTCTCATCGGCGAGTCTCCGCAAGTATGTCTCACTGTCAGTTCCGGATCGTCGGCGGCCACGGTGCCGGCCCCCACGAGAACCGCATCGTGCTCCGACCGCAGGCGGTGGGCCGCCGCCCGGGCATCCGGGCCGGTGATCCACCTGCTTTCGCCGCTTTCGAGGGCCATGCCCCCGTCCAGGCTCACCGCTCCCTTCACCGTCACCCAGGGCCTGCCGAGGGTCACCCTCCGGATGAAGCCCCGGTTGATCCACCGGCATTCCTCCCCGAGAATCCCCGTTTCCACCGCAATACCCGCTGAGCGGAGGATATCCAGCCCCCTGCCGCTGACCCTCACGTCAGGGTCCGTCATCCCGACCACCGCCCGGGAAACGCCCCGTTCGACGATCAGGGGGGCGCAGGGGGGCGTTCTGCCGAAATGGGAACAGGGCTCCAGGTTCACGTAAATATCAGCCCCCCGGGCATCGGCTGTTTTTCCCAGGGCAGCCCGCTCGGCATGGTCCTCGCCGCAGCATGAATGAAAGCCCTCCCCCAGCACCCGGCCGTCCCGAACCACCACGCAGCCCACCATGGGATTGGGGGATGTCCGCCCCGTTCCCCTGAGGGCCAGGCTCAGGGCCCGTCTCATGAAGTATTCGTCAATTTTTCTCCGGCTCAGTCCCACCAATGTTCTCCTTCAATACGGACAAAATCCGCTCCGCCATGGCCGGCCCGATCCCCGGCACCGTCGCGAGCTCCTCAGCAGACATGGCCGCCATGTTTCGGACGCTGCCGAACCTGCCCAGAAGCTGGGCCGCCCTGTGCCTGCCGATTCCCGGAACCTCCTCCAGGACGGAGCGGCGAAGCCGGGCGGAGCGGGAAGCCCTGTGGCTTTCTATGGCAAACCGGTGCGACTCGTCCCGCACCCTCTGGAGCAGTCTCAGGGCGGAGTCTCCGAAATCGAGCCGCAGGGGCTCCTCACCCGGAGTATGGTATATCAGTTCCTCCTGTTTTGCCAGCGAAACCGCGGGCAGATCCTTCAGGCCGAGTTCGTCCAGGGCCTTCCGGGCAAATTCCAGCTGAACCGGTCCGCCGTCGATGAGGACAAGCTGGGGCAGGGGTTCGCTGCCCTTCAGCGACTGGCCGTAGCGGCGGGTCACCGTCTCCTCCAGGGAGCGGAAATCGTCCACCCCTTCCACGGTCTTTATGCGGAACCTCCTGTAGAGGGACGTGTTCGGCGACCCCTGCTCGAACACCACCACCACGCCGTAGGTTTCCCTTCCCGACATGTGGGAGATGTCGAAGCCGTCGATTCTCCAGGGGATCACGGGAAGGCGGAGGGCCTGCTGCAGCCTGTTGAGGCACTGCCACATGTCTCCGTCGAAGTCCTCCCTCAGGGGAGAGGTGATCCGCTGCCGGGTGATTCTCCATATGGCCCGGATCGTGTCCCGCAGCCTGGCGGCCTCCTCGAAGGCCAGGGATTTCGCCGCCCTGTCCATACGCTTCCTCAGCCGCTCCACCACCTCGGAGGACTGCCCCTGCAGGAGGAGGATCACGTCGTCCACCCGTTCCCTGTAGTCCGCCGGGGTCACGAGCCCCGCGCAGGGGCCGAGGCATCTCCCAAGGGAGTAATGGAGGCATGGCCTGCCGTTTTTCTCCGGCGTGGAGGCGTCGATGTCCCTGGCGCAGATCCGGAGGGGGAAATACCTCTCGATAAGCCGGAGCAGCGACCGGACGTCCCCCGCGCTCACGTAGGGGCCGAAATAGAGGGCATCGTCCTTTCCCCTCTGCCGGGTCACCACTATCCTCGGGAAGAGTTCCCGGGTGATCTTGATGTAGGGGTACCGGTCCGACATCTTGAGGTCCACGTTGAAGAAGGGGCTGTACTTCCGTATCAGCTTGGCCTCGAGAATCAGGGCCTCAACTTCCGACTCGGTCCGGATGACCGATATGTCCTCTATGGACTGGACCAGCTTCCGGAGACGGGGCGAGGCGAAGGAGTCGTGGCGGAAATAGGAGGAGACCCTTTTCTTGAGGGACTTCGCCTTTCCCACGTAGATAACCTCCCCGGCGGCGTCCCGCATCAGGTACACTCCGGGACGGTCGGGAAGCTTCTTCAGCAGTTTTGCAATCCGTTCGGTCGCCACGATTTCCTCCATCCGACGGGCTTCATGATCCCATAGGAAGTATTTTACGTTATAATTCAAAATTAGAAAGCATTTGGAGGTGCTAAAAATATGAGCCTGGTATTGTACAACGACCTGACACGAACAAAAGAGCCCTTTGTCCCCGTGAGGAAAGGGCACGTCGGATTCTACAGCTGCGGCCCCACCGTCTACGACTACTTCCACATCGGGAACGCCCGGCCTTTCATCGTATTCGACGTGCTCCGGAGATATCTTGAATACAGCGGCTATACCGTCACCTTCGTCCAGAACTTCACCGACATCGAGGACAAGATGATCGCCAGGGCCAACCGGGAGGGCATCACCGTCCGGGACCTGGCCGACCGGTTTATCGACGAGTATTACAAGGACGCCGACGCCCTCGGGGTCCGGCGGGCGACCCACAATCCCCTCGCCACGGAGCACATGGACGAAATCATCGGGCTGGTGAGCACCCTCATCGAAAAGGGGCACGCCTACGAGGCGGACGGCGACGTCTTCTTCGACGTGAGCAGCTTCCCGAAATACGGCGCCCTTTCCAAGCAGAGCCTCGAGGAGCTTCAGTCCGGCGCCCGCATCGAGGTCAACGAGCGGAAGAAGCACCCCCTCGACTTCGCCCTCTGGAAGGCGAAAAAGGAAGGGGAACCCTCCTGGCCCAGCCCCTGGGGCGAGGGACGCCCGGGCTGGCACATCGAGTGCAGCGCCATGTCCATGAAGTATCTCGGCGATACCCTGGACATCCACTCGGGCGGGACGGACCTCACCTTCCCCCACCACGAGAACGAAATCGCCCAGGCCGAGGCCGCCACGGGGAAGCCCTTCGTCAAGTACTGGATCCACAACGGATACCTGCTCATCGACAAGGAGAAGATGTCCAAGTCCCTCGGCAACTTTCTCACCGCCAGGGCGGCCCTGGAAAAATTCCCGGCCCGGGCCATCCGGTTCTTCATGCTGAGCGCCCACTACCGCTCCCCCATCAACTTCTCCGAGGAAAGCCTCCTCCAGGCGAAAAGCGCCATGGACCGGCTGGACAACTGCTGGTCCGACCTTGGTCACGCCATCGCCAACAGGAAGAAGGGGGAACGGAAAGAAGGAAACGAAACGGCAGCCCTCTTTCCCGCCCTCGAGGAAAAATTCCGGGCCGTTCTGGACGACGACTTCAACACCGCCGCCGCCACGGGCGTCCTTTTCGACGGCGTCAAGGCCGTCAACACCTACCTGAAGGACACCGAGATCCTGGATCCTGCCGTGCTCGAGGCCGCGGAAACCTTCTTCAGGAAGCTGGATTCCGTCCTGGGCATCCTTCCCGCGGAAGCAGCGGGAGACGAAGGAGAATCCGCGGGAATTGAAAACCTCATTGCGGAGAGGAACGAGGCCAGGAAAAAAAAGGACTTCAGGCGGTCCGACGAAATACGGGACGAGCTTGCCGCCAGGGGTATTGTCCTTGAGGACACCCCCGACGGAACGAAGTGGAAGAAAAAGGGGTAGACGTTACAGGGCGGGACCGGTCCCGCCCTTTTTCATTCTCCGTTCGAGGAGAAGCACCAGGGGAATGCCCAGGAAGCAGCATGCAATGACCTGTCCCAGCCCCACGTAGAGGGCGCAGAGGAGAAACGGAATATCCAGGAGAAAGGAGAGGTACCCTCCCACCACCGCCATGTTCACCAGCACGGGAGGAACGGAGGCAAGCCAGACATTGGGCATCCTCGCCGTGAGAACCGCAGCGATCAGCGTCGCTCCGCTCCCGAGCACCACATCCAGGATGCCGAAGCCCCCCGCGAAATTGGCGATCAGGCAGCCGATGAAAAGCCCGGGAACCGCCTGGGGAAACAGGAAGGGAAGCACAGTGAGGGCCTCCGAGATCCGGACCTGGATATGACCATAGGAAATGGGGGCGAAGAGGATGGTGACCACGGCATAGGCGGCCGCCACCAGCCCCGAAACGGCCAAAGATTTGGGGGCCAGCAGGCTCTTCATATTCAGACGTGATTTCTGCATTCTGTGTTCATCCTCCGGAACCGTTCCCCTTCCGCCCTTTCAGCAGCGGAACGAAACGGCAGTAATCGTGCCATGTATCCTCGTATTCTCCCCCGGCAGCCTTTCTTCGCAGAAGAAGCCTCTGTCCCCCGGACATCACCGAGAGGGGAACCACCAGCCGTCCTCCTGGAGCCAGCACATCGGACCACCACTCCTCCAGCTCCGGGGCCGCAGCGGTGACTATCACGCCATCAAAGGGCCCGTCGGGGCGGCTTTCCGGACTGCCGTCAGACCAGACCACCCGCACGTCGAATCCGAGCCCGTCAAGGCGCTCACGGGCCCTGTACGCCAGGAAAGCGATCCGCTCCAGGCTTGTCACCTTCGCGCCCAGAGCGCAGAGGACCGCCGCCTGGTACCCCGATCCGGTGCCGATTTCGAGGACCGTCTCCCCCCGGGCGGGACCCAGCAGTTCCGTCATCCGGGCCACCATGTAAGGCTGGGAAATGGTCTGATCCTCCCCTATGGGGAGGGGACTGTCGATCCAGGCGCTGTCCCGGAGCGCCTCATCCACGAAGAAGTGCCTCGGCACTGTCCGCATGGCCTCGAGAACCGCTTCGGACCGCACTCCCCTCGCCATGATCTGCTCCCGGACCATCCGTTCCGCCAAACTCCGCCACTGGGTCATGGAAATTCCTCCAGTCCCGCAGAAGTTTACCGGAGTATTGTACCATGACGCCCGGCCCCGTCCGGGCGCGCAAAAAAACCGCCCCCAGGCAGGGGCGGACAGTCATTCGGAAAAAACCATGGACAGTACGCGGTATCACTGGCCGTACATTCCCAGGAGATCCCTTTCTTTTCGGGCGAGCCGCTCTTCTTCGCCGCGCACGACAGCGGCATACCGCTCAAGGGTCGCGGCAGCCTCGCGGGACTGCTCCTTCACGGGCTGCCCTGCCGGTTCCGCCACGGCCGGACCGCCAGTGCCCCCCGGTGACGGCATCAGCATTTCCAGATCTTCCTCGTGAATATCCGCAAACCGGGCCAGGGACCGCAGGGCTTTACGAAACACGGCGGCCTTCTTTTTTTCTCCTGCCAGTACTGCCTGAAACAGAAGGATGAAAAGGGCTGCTTCAATATCCTTCCGGGGATGGGGAAGAGAGGCGCTGTTTTCCACCGGAGCCCCATGGACGCGGAGAGTCTCCCGGAAATCTGAAAAAACCCTGAAAGCCCATTTCAGCGTAATGGACCGCTGTTCATCCTTCATGAAAAGGATGGCCCTGCATCCGATTCTCTTCATCAGCCCCAGGGGGTCCCTGGCGGCTTCCAGCCTGAGGGCCTCCGGGCTCTCAGCCCTTTTCACGGATGAAGCTGCACGGGCAGCCATTCTTTCATTCCTCCTCCTGCCTGCACACCATGGACAACTACGCCTGAACCGAAAGCGCGATGCCCTGAAGGACTTTGGGCAAAGACGAGGGTTTCGTTCAGGCACTCTCCGCCGTCTCCGCGGATCCCGTATTTACAAGCCTTTACAGGAATTCAGTGTAGCAGTCTGTGAATAAAAAAGCAAGTTGGCGGCCTGCACCTGCGGCGGGGCAGTTGTGCCGGACCGCTTGACAATCTTCCGCCAGTTCTTACACTTGATGCACATTCTCAGGCTTACAAAACGACAATCAGGGAGGGGTTAGAATGAAGAAGACACTGGCATGGGTGCTCTGTGCAGTACTGCTGCTCGGACTGGCACTTACCGGCACGGCACCGAACACCGCGAGCGCCGCAGGCGTGGTGAAGATCGCCCTCATCATCGAAAGCACCGTCGATGACAAGGGCTGGTGCCAGGCCATGCACGACGGCATTCTCCAGGCGCAGAAAGAGCTTCCCGGACGGATCGAGTACAGCTACAGCGAAAAAATGAAGCCCGTGGACGCAGGATCCGCCGTGCTCCAGTACGTATCCCAGGGATACCACATCATCATCGGCCACGGCGCCCAGTACAAGAACCTGATGCTCGAAATGGCCGAGGAGTATCCTGATGTCACCTTCGCCTTCGGCACCAGCGCCGAGATCGGACCCGAAAACGTCTTCACCTACATGCCCCAGAGCGAGGAAACCGGATATCTCTCCGGCCTCATCGCAGGCATGACCACGAAAAAGAACACTGTCGGCCTTGTCGGTCCCGTGGACGGCGGCGACGCGGCCCGCTACAACCGGGGCTTCGTGCTGGGCGTACAGGCGGTCAACCCGAAGGCGAAGATCATGGTCGCCCACACCGGTTCCTTCGCTGATTTCGTCAAGGCCGGAGAAGTGGCCGAAACGCAGATCAAGGCCGGGGCAGACGTGCTCACCGGCTCTTCCCAGCAGGCCCTCGGCGCCCTGCGGGCCGTGGCGGACCACAGGGACGCCCCGGTCTGGTGGGTCGGCCAGGACATCGCCCAGATCCACATCACCGAGGGATACAAGTGCATTGCCGCCTCTTCCTACAACTACGGGGCGGTCATCGTCAGCCTCGTGGCAAAGCTGGACGCCGGGATCAGGGGCGGCGAGTGCATCCCCCTGAACTTCTCCAACGGCGGCTTCGTCTTCGCCTTCAACGAGGCGCTGAAAGACATGGTCACCGGGGCCGTTGAACAGAAGGTCAATGAAGCCCTTGAAAAATTCCGGGCGACCCCCGACACCCTCGACTGGAGCGCAGTGGACTACTCGAAGCTCTGATATAAATGAAAGTCCTGCGGAGAACGTTTCCTCCGCAGGACTTTTTTACTATCCCCGAATACCGGGAGGTCTCCCATGGAACCGAACACCGGCAAAATCACCAGCCTCCGGGTGGAGCACATCACCAAGCGCTTCCCCGGGGTCCTCGCCTGCAGCGACATTTCCCTCTCCGTCGGGGAGGGCGAAGTGCTGGCCCTGGTGGGAGAGAACGGCGCGGGAAAGACCACGCTGATGAACATCCTGATGGGCCTGTACCGTCCCGACGAGGGGCGCATCCTGATCAACGGCGGGGAGGCCGTCTTCCGCTCCCCCGGCGATGCCTTCGCCGCGGGACTGGGCATGGTGCACCAGCAGTACATGCTGGTGGCGAACATGACGGTGCTGGAAAACATCGCCCTCGGCTACACCAGGGCATGGTCTCCCCTGGCTCTCGACCTTGACATGGTCCGGGCCCGCATTGACGAAGTCTCCCGGAAATACGGCCTTGCCGTGGATCCCGACGCCTACGTCTGGCAGCTTTCCGTGGGGGAACAGCAGCGGGTCGAGCTGGTGAAAACCCTCTGCCTCGGCGCCCGCTTTCTCATCCTGGACGAGCCGACCAGTGCCCTGACGCCCCAGGAAACGGACGAACTGATCCTCCTTCTCAGGAGAATGACACGGGAACTTTCCATCATTTTCATCAGCCACAAACTCCAGGAGGTGAAGAATCTCTCCGACAAGGTGGTCATTCTCCGCCGGGGAGAGGTGGTCTTCGAGGGCAGCACCGCCGACCACTCCCCGGACGATATCGCCGCGCTCATGACAGGGCGGGAGATCCACCTTCCCAGGAACGAGGCGCCGGAGTGCGAAGGAAAGGCGGCCCTCGACATCCGGGGGCTGAAGGTCCGGAGCGACCGGGGCTTCCTTGCGGTGGACGGCCTTGATCTCTCGGTCTGCGCCGGGGAAATAGTCGGCCTTGCCGGAGTCTCGGGCAACGGGCAGCGGGAACTTGCCGAAGCCATCAACGGCCTGAGGAAGGCCGAGGGCGGGGAAATCCTCTTCTTCGGCCGGGACATCGCCAATCATTCTCCCCGGGAGATCATCGACTCCGGAATGGGCTACATCCCCGAGGAGCGGAACACGGAGGGGATCGTCCCCTCCTTCTCCATGAAGGAAAATTTCATCCTGAAGGACGCGGGCGCTCCCCGGTTCTCGTCACGATCCTTCCTGAAGCTGAAAGAGATCGACCGCCATGCGGACCGGCTGCGCACGGAGTTCGACATCCGAAGCCCCGACACGGGGGTGGCGGCAGGGTCCCTTTCCGGAGGCAACATCCAGAAGGTCATCCTCGCCCGGGAGATTTCCCGCAGGCCGCGGTTTCTCGTGGCGGTTTATCCCACCCGGGGGCTGGACATGGGGGCTGCGGAGTTCATTCACAGGCGCCTCCTGGAGAAGCGCATGGAAGGCATAGGCATCCTGCTGATCAGCGAAGAACTGGAAGAAATTCTCGACCTCTCCGACCGCATCGCCGTCATCTTCAAGGGCCGGATTCTCGGCACCCTCGACCGGCGGTCGGCGGACAGCAGAAAGATCGGAATCCTGATGGCGGGTGTGCACCATGACGAAGCAGTTTAAGATTCTCTACAGGATGGTCATCATCCTTCTGGCCGGGGCGGCCGCCATGCTCCTGGGCGCGTTCATCCTGTGGGCCATCGGCGCGGACGTGACGAAAACCTACTCGGTCATCATCCTCGAACCCCTCAAAAACAGGATACAGATCGGCGAAGTGATCATCCGGGCCATACCGCTCACCGTCATCGCCCTGGGGATCTCGGTCGCCTACCGGAGCGGCATTATCAACATCGGCGCGGAGGGGCAGATGGCCATGGGCATCCTCGCCGCCACGGCAGTTGCCCTCGCTCTCCCCGGCCTGCCGAAGGCCGTGCTGCTCCCCCTGGCCCTCACCGCGGGAGCCCTCGGCGGGGCGGCATGGGGCTTCATACCCGGACTCCTCAAGGCGAAGCTTCACGTCAGCGAGCTGCTCTCCACGGTGATGCTGAACTACATCGCCGCCCAGTTCTATACCTTCTGCCTGAGGGGCCCCATGCTCGATCCGGCGGAGATCACCATGGGAAGCGGAACGCCCCAGTCCATGCGCCTGACGAGGGCCGTCTGGCTCGACCGGCTGGTTCCGGGCACGCGAATCCACACGGGCGTCTATATCGCCCTCTTCCTCGCCTTCGTCGTCTGGCTGCTCCTCTGGAGAACCTCGTGGGGGTACAGGATGCGGGCAGCAGGAGCAGGCGAACGGGCCGCGAGGTACGGCGGCATCGGCGTGGCGGGCTGCCTCGTTGCAGCCATGATGATCAGCGGGGCTTTCGCAGGGCTGGCCGGGGCCGTGGAGGTGGCGGGGGTACACCGGCGGGCCATCGAGGGCATCACCGGCGGCTACGGCTTCAGCGGAATCGTTGTCGCCCTCTTTGGAGGACTGCACCCCGCGGGCATCGTCCCGGCTTCCTTCTTCTTCGGCCTGCTCATCGTGGGGGCCGACATGACACAGCGCATGGCGGGAGTTCCCGCGAACATGGTGCTTGTGCTGCAGGGGGTGATCATCCTCGTCATCGTGGCCACGCGGATGGTCCTCGCGAACCCTTACCTGGCGGACCGTGTCTGGCGCAGATACAGGGCCCTGTTCCGCCACAACATGGAGGAGTGATCCCATGGACTTCGCCGTCAACATTCTCGCCCTCGGCATTCCCTTCAGCGTTGCCCTTCTGCTCGCCTCTCTGGGCGAAATGTTCAACCAGAGGGCGGGGGTTTTCAACCTCGGCTGCGAGGGGATCATGGCCATGGGCGCCTTCCTCGGCATGCTCGTCCCCTACGCCGCCGGACAGGGAGCCCCCGTTTCAGGAGCCTTCAACCTTCTCGGCCTCCTGCTCGCCATGGGAGCCGGCGCCCTGCTCGGCCTCTTCTTCGGGCTGGCGGTGATCACCTTCCGGGCCCCCCAGGGAATCGCAGGCATCGGCCTGCAGATGTTCGGCGTCGGCACCGCCGGAACCCTCTTCCGCCACTTCGTGGGCGGAACACAGAGCATCCCCGGCATCGACAGGCTCCCGATCCCCGTCCTCTCGGAGATCCCCTTGCTCGGGCCCGTCTTCTTCTCCCACAACCCGCTGGTCTACCTGACCTTCCTCCTGGTTCCCGCCGCATGGTACATCCTCTTCAGGACACCCTGGGGGCTGCGGGTCCGCGCCTCGGGGACCAACCCGCGGGCCGCCGACTCCATGGGCATCCGGGTCAACCTCGTCCGCTACCAGGCGCTGGCCGTCGGGGGGGCGCTCGCCGGCCTGGCCGGTGCATATCTCAGCCTCTGCCAGGTGAAGATGTTCAGCGACGAAATCATTGCGGGACGGGGCTTCATCGCCGTTGCCCTGGTCTATTTCGGCCACTGGCGCCCCCTCAAGATCACGGGAGGGGCGCTGCTCTTCAGCCTCGCCCAGGCCCTCCAGCTCGCCATCCAGGGGCAGGGCATCGACTTCCCCTACGAATTCGCCGTCATGCTCCCCTACGCCCTGGTCATCGTCGTTCTTGCCTTCAGCCGGGAAAGCCTGCTGCTGGGCCCAACCGCCCTCGGCAAACCCTTCAACCGCGAGATGCGCACCTGACCGCCCCGTATCCGAAAGGGGGAAACTCAAATGAACACACTGGACAAAGTGCTCCTGAGACGCTGTATCGAACTGTCAGAAGAGGCGGCCGCCTCGGGGAACCATCCCTTCGGCGCGCTGCTGGCGGACAGAGAAGGAAAGATCCTCGTCGAATCCGGAAATATCGAGGTCACGGAGCGGGACTGCACGGGCCATGCCGAAACGACCGTCATGCGGCTCGCCGGTAAAAAGTATTCAAAGGAGTTCCTCTGGGAATGCACCCTCTACACCACCGCCGAACCGTGCTGCATGTGCGTCGGCGCCATTTACTGGGGCAACGTGGGGAGGATTGTTTTCGGCATCACGGAGAAGCAGCTCCTCGAACTCACCGGCGCGCACAAGGACAACCCCACCTTCGACCTCCCCTCCCGGGAGATCATCGCCAGGGGGCAGAAGAAGATCGAAATTGTGGGCCCCGTCGACGACAGGGAACTGCAGGAGGAGATCATCTCGGCGCACAGAGGGCACTGGACGAAGGGGAAATAAAAACAGCCGGGAGAGACTGACGCTCTTCCGGCTGTTCATGGCAATCAGGTTGGCGGAGGCGTGTGGGAATCGAACCCACCGGAGACAGCCTATACTGCCCCCCACTGGATTTGAAGTCCAGGGCACCCACCAGGACACATTCGCCTCCCTGCCGAAGCTATGATAAGCCATCCCATATAAGGCGTCAACCGCATTCGGGAAATTTTCCCCGTTGTCTGACAAAGAGGCACAAAGCTTAAAAAGGCAGTGTAGTCCAGTGTGGTTAGAATAACGCTGGGTTTTCTCTAATGTTAACCACATAGGAGGAAACATTTCATGACTGCAGTGCCGATTCGTAAGGAATACCGCAATCTTGCCCCGAAGGACGTATTACCCCGGTTTCTCCTTTTTAAGAAGGCTTCCGGTCTTTCACAACGGACGGTTGATGACTACCAGTTAATACTGGGGATCTTCTTCTCGCGGTTCCCCGACGCCCTTGACTACCCCAGGGAGCGGACCATGGAATTCCTCTCCGCCTATGAGAACCCAACATCGTATAACATCCGGTTCGCCTATCTCAAGGTGTTTTGGGACTGGACCGCGAGGGAAGGATATTTCCGGGGTGACCGTCACCCACTCGATGGACTGAAGAAACGGAAGCCGCGCGGAAGGATCGTCCAGCTAGAGGAGGGCGAGGTCCACAACCTTCTAGACCAGCCGGACAAGGGGCGATATGCGGGGTTCCGTGATTACGCCCTGATCTGTCTCCAGGTTGATACGGGCATTCGTCCAGGGGAAGCCTTACAGCTCATGTCCGATGATTTCCACCGCGAGAAGGGCGAAGTGGTTGTCCGCGCCGAAGTCGCCAAGACCCGGACGCCGAGGATTCTTCCCCTCGCGGCTCCCACCGTCCAGACCATTGAAACACTCCTCTCCCTGCATTGTCCGACGTGGCGCAACGCCCCGATCTTCGCCACGGAATACGGACTGCCCTTCTCCGTCAGGGAATACTCCCGCCGCGTCAAGGATTACGGCAAGCGGTGCGGTCTGGACATAACCGCCTACTCCCTGCGCCACGCAGCCGCCCTGCTCCTTCTCCGCAAGGGAGCGGATGCCTTCACCGTACAGAACATCCTAGGGCACAGCACCATGACCATGACCCGGCACTATGTCAACCTGACCACCGAGGACACAAGGCGAGGACACGGAAAAGCCGGAGTGCTCCTGTCCATCTTGGGGAAGGAGGCGCCGAAGAATCAGAGGGTGAGGAAGCTGTGACCCCGCAGGACGCCCCAGGTTGAACGATATGGAGCCGAGGCATATCTTTACACCCCTCGAAGAAAGGAGGCACGTCAGGAGGCATTGTAGCGCGTTGTTTCACGTGGAACCATGGCACCAAGCCCCGCGAGAGCGGGGTATCTTGATACAGGGAGGAATCACAACATGAAGCAGATCATCGAAGGCAAACGGTACGACACGGCAACTGCGCGGGAAATAGGAGCATGGTGGAACGGCTATCCGACGTCTGATTTCCACTACTGCGAGGAGAAGTTATACAGGACCTCCAAGGGAAATTTCTTCCTTGCCGGTGAGGGCGGCGCTCTCTCTCAGTACGCCCGGAGCCACGGCAACGCCACAGGAGGCGGCGAGGCTATCATCCCCCTTTCGAGGGAAGAAGCTTTTCAGTGGGCGCAGGAATACTTGAAGCCGGAGGAATATGCGGAGCACTTTTCGGACCTGATAGAGGATGCATAGGCTCGCGAGGAAAAGAGGAGGAATCAGCACAATGGAACGAATTTACAGGATGGATGTTAACGAAACGGACACAAGAAAGATCGTCGAGCGCATGAAGGAAATGATGCCCTTTGCCAAAAAGAATGGAAGGCTCGATCTTCATCTGCCGGATGAGTCAATAGTGATGCTGTATCCTGATGGTAGAATTTCCTGTTTATGCCGCCCTCTCAGGTTCGTTAATGGTCAAACCGAGAAGCGGCGAATTCTCGCGAGAGAAGTTTATAACTCCTTCGAGTGGGAATAGCGGACCTCAGGAAGAACACAAGAGAAAGCCCCTCATCCCGAGGGGCTTTTTTCATCCTCTCCCCGTACCCACCGGAGCGCCGCCGATCCTGTCAGGAATTCACCTGCTCGCCCTTCGAGAACATCATCTATCCGGTCAATGAGCCGTTGATACCCCTCTACCCGCCGGTCCCGCTCTCCCTCGAATTCGAGCACCATGTCTGTGAACCGTTCGGCGTGCTCCGAGGTCCTGGACTGCTGTACCCTTTCACCAAACTGAGGGGCGGTTATGGCTGCCGCATATTCACGGAAAGCCCGTTCACATTCGGGACACAGGAACCGGTCTATTTTGCCCTGGTAGACTGCCCGGCACGACTCCAGGAATTCCACGTCCCACGGTCCCACGGCTCCACCTCCATGCAACAGGTTGCGCTACTCCTCTGACTCGCTCCAGTCCATATAGTCCTCGAAGATTTCATCTCCGTATTTCTTTTCCAGCCGTCTCCAGATAGCTTCCTCCGCCCCAATGGGCGCGTCATAGGACCGGCACCCTAACCACCATTCGAGCACAGGGAAAAGACTCCAGGAGTTTTTTCCCAGGCAGCCCGGACAACGGTCTTCATTTTTCCACCGGCGGAGAGTGCGGTCTGTTACCTCGAAAATTTCGCACATTTCGGCAGTTGTGAGAATCTTTTCCATCATCTACACCCCGATTTCTACTGTATTTTTGACACTTTGCATATGACCGGACATATTAACCCGGACATCGATTTTTCAGTACCTCACGCAGGTGAGCGTCGCGGCTTTGCCGACCCCTGTGAAAAATGCCCTGACAGGACCCATTGACCCCGAGGGAGGGGAGCGGGGAAAGTTCCCGCCCCCCCCATGCCCTACTCCCCTGCGAGCTTCGCCGCTGTCTCGGCTTCCAGCTTGGCGAGGGCGGCTTGGTAATCCTTATTGATTTTTTCTGACACCTTCGCATCAGCGGCAGCCTGAGCCTGTCGCGCCTTCGCCGCCGCCTCTTCGATAAGCCGGACTTTTTCCCGCCCAGCCTCGAAGCGAATCCAATACGCCTTGTTCTTTTTGTCGAGCTCTTCCTGAGTCACCAGCGGACGCGGGTTTCCTGCCCAGACCAGCATCTCGAAAAGGTGACTACCGAACGGCGTTAAGTGCCTCCCGAGCCCCTGGCATGTCTCACAGACCATCTCCTGACCGTCCATGCCATGGAAGCCCTCGCCGCCGCAAGTCCGGCAGTCAACCCACAGTCGCGAGGACGGGGAAATTTCCGAGTCAAGGAAGTCCCGAAATTCAGAAAGAGACATCAGCGGCACCGACCTCCTGCCCCGCATCTTCCGGGGATCGGGGGCAATTTTTACTTCCGTCCCGTCCTCAAGCACATAGGACGGGAGACTGTCTGCAAGCCATTTGCTGAGCGGGTAGCGCCCTTTGGCTGCCGAGGGGTGATAGATTTCCATCAGTTTTTTCCTCCTTCATTTTTTACCGATTCCAGGATCTCCCGAATCACAGAGGCGACAACAAAACCCCTGCCGTTTTCCACCGCGTCATCTTCGCCGCGTTCGAGCGCTTCCCTGCACATTTCCCGAACCTCATCAATACAGATCATCATCGTCAATCCTCCTCACCGGGCACAAGCCCGCAACGTCCAAAACCGTCCAAGTCCTCACTTGGATACCAACACATGCAGTTCATCCCCAGGCACTCCGAATTCCTCCAGGGACAGATATACCCGTCAGCTAGCCTTTCCTCTATCTGAAGGTAGCGCATCACTTTCCCCTCCCTGCTGTGGACACAGGGGGTGTTTTTGTCCTTCCCATCTTCCAAGCCCTCCAGTTAAAAAAGATTTAATATGACGGATGACGGAATAGAGTCGATTTTAGTAAATTGGTTTTTTCCGCGTATAAGGAGCGGTTTACTAAAAATGACCTTGTTCCGTCATGCGTCATGAGTACCATTAGTTATCTGTGTTCACAATCCCTACATTTTCAACCAGGACGCCATACATTCCCCTTTTTGTGGTCATGCCGTTTTGCTCCAACTCCTTTTTTAGCGCCCGGTTCGACAGGTTCCGCTCCCCGTTTCTTTTCGCCCATTCGAGGAAGACCTCATGCAGCTTTTGAAGGAGCAGGGAATGAGTGGGTATCTTGACGGTCATCTCGTCAAGAAAAGCCCTGACCACGGACTGATCATCCCTGTATTCCCTCGTAGCCGCCGAGACGATGCCAGGTTCATTCAGACCGCCGGAAAGCCATTCACTCAGTCCAGACAGGCACCAGTTGAGTATCCCGCTCGCTTCGGCGTTGAGCTTGTCCTGTAGGTGGGGATCTCGCTTTTCACCGGAGAACGAGACGTTGAAAGGGACGTGTTTGCAGCGCCGCCAAAAGCCATAGGACGTATCACGTACTTTCGGCATTCCATTTGCCGAGTAGACCAGTTTAAAGCATGGTCGGAGGGAAAAGTATTCTCTGTATAGATGCCGCACCCTCAATGTGTCCTCTCCGGTCAGTCCCTTGATTAATGCCGAGTCGAGCACCTTTCCCGGCTCAACCTCTCCGCAGTAGGCATACCGGATTCCTCGCAGTCCCGCCCATTCATTGGTACTCGTATCCCCATACTTGACGGTGAGAGCCGCCGGTGAGAGAGGCGCGGCGTAGTCGCCCAGGATATGGGCGAGTGTTTCAACGAAACGCCCTTTCCCGTTCGCGCCGATGCCGCTGAAGAAAAGGAATGCCTGCTCCTTCGTCGAGGCGGTCAATGTGTACCCGGAGAACCGCCGAAGATACCCGGCGAGGTCCTGGTCTCCGTCCATCACCTCCAGGATGAACCGTTCCCACCGGGGGCATTGCGCGTCGGGATCGTATGTCGCCCCCGCCATTTTTGTCAGCAGGTCTCCGGGATTGTGGGAGAGCAGCTTTCCGGTCTTCAGATCCAGGGTTCCGTTCTGGACGTTCAACAGCCATGGGTTCCTGTCCAGGGCGTCGGATTCGACGCGGATACCCGGTTCAGATTTCAACAGGCTCACCATTGCCCGAATGGAAGAATTCTTCTCTGATTCGATCGCCCATTCACACAGCAGGGACCGGAGCCCCGGCTCGTCGGATTCCGCCGCCTGTTCGAGAATCTGACGCGGCACGTCTCGCGCGTATCCCGCAACCATCGCGTCATCCGAGGTTTCCCAATATTTGCCGTTATAGCGCAACCATCCCAGGGATGGACTCCATCGCAGCTTGTCTCCGTGAAGGAAGGCGAGCCTGGAGGCGTTCCCCACGTCGGTTCTGTGGACGTCGCCGAGCAGGTCTGCAATGGTGGGTTCACGGATAATCTCTTCTTCGAGCACTGCTTTCATCATGGGTTCCGCGCCGCCTTTCCCGCCATCCGCGCCAGGTAGTCTTTCCGCTGCCCCTTCGCCCGTTCAGCCCTTGCCGAGGTCAGGAAAAGGGAAATCATCCTGTCCGTGTTCCCGCCGCACCAATACGCCAAGTACCCCATTAAAGCCATGTCTGATTCCGAAGGGGTTTTATGGACCGTCTCCCCGTCCCACAGGCGGCGGATCTTCGCCCCCACCCTGGAGGCAAACATCTTTTCCAGAAGTTCGGAATCACTCTCCGGGATCTCCTTCAGGGGGGCGCGGGGCAGCAGGGGCATTCGTGGTCGGAGCGCCGTCAAGATCCGTTCCGCTCCCACGTCAGCCGTCCGCAGCCGGTCCCGTCCCTGGAAAACATCCCCTGTGACCGACAGAAAGTGCGCCTGGAAGTACAGTTCGACGGCGTTGGTTTTTCTGTTCTCATGGGGCGAGTCACACAGGAAAAAACTATGCAGCCCCGTCCCGCTTGGTGAGAATTCGGTGTAGCTGCCCAGGTGGTTCAAAAACAGCGTCATCAGCGGCGAGACGGTCCCGTTAACCACCACGTCGTCAAGGTCCATCCCGGCGAGACCGTCGCCCATAGCCAGGTTGAAGCCCTTGGCAATGTGGGCGTATTTCAGAAAGGTCTCCTCCGCCTGGTCGAAGGTTCCCCAGGTTTTAACGTCCGTGCAGCTCGCGTATCCGCCCCAGGGTGACAGAGGGACCTTCCGATCTCCGCTAACTTTCCACAGGCACCATTGCCGCCGGTCCTGCAATTCCTCCGGGACGTTTGACCGGATCCGATCTACAAGATCATGGGCGGAGATTTCGAGAACCGGTCTCAAGTTTCGTACCCCATCCTGGTCCGCCAGTAGGTCTTTTCCTCATCAGAAAAAAGCACCCCCTGTTCGGCGCGGATTTCCTGCACCTCATCCCGACGGGTCTCCGCCCGGAGGATTTCTGCGCGAGCGGTCAGCCGCCACTCCTCTTCCGGTCCCTGGACCAGTTCGCAGCATGGGAGCGGGACAGTCCACCTGCTGATCCCGGCGAGAGTCAGCCGCTTCCCGTGCTTGCGGATATCTCCGAGCGGGATTCTGAATATCCGTGTCTCGCCGGAAATTCCCTTCTCTGTGATTTCGAGGGTCTTTCCTCCTGACTGGATCACTTCGTCAAGAAGGTCCGCATCCAGGGCATGGGACCTGCCGCCGGTGACACGGAGGCGGTCTTTTTGCTTTTCGTTCTTGTGAAGGATTCCGTCATCGTCCAGACGGGCGAAGATGATACCTCTTTCATTGTGAAATGTCTTCATGGTATAATTCCTCCATAGGATTTTGTTTTGCATTTGCCGCCCCCCGTTGGCAGACGGAGAGCGGCTTTCTTTTTAGTTCTTGGGTGGATACCCGTTCCTCAGCAGGTCCTCATCCGATGGACGCCAGTTTTCCACCCACGTACCATCGGGACCGCTATGCCCTCCCCGCTGCTCCCTGGTGGCTTGCTCCAGGCACTTCGTGTAGGCTCGCCGGTATGCCTCCCGGTCTTTCTGGACCGCCTTGTCACAGGCAGCCTTCAGCCTTGCCCTCTCCGCCGCCTTCAACCGGTCATCGCGCGCCTTCCTCGCCCGTTCCTCAGGAGTGGTCTTGGCTCTCGATGCGGTCTTCTGCTTGGCTTTCCTCTTCATCGCAGCCCTCACCGCCGGGGGCGTGTAGTCGCGTCCTTCCGCCGGATCGTTCACCATGATTCTGTTTTTTTCTCCGACCATTTTTGTGGGTCTCCTTTCAGTCTTCCGAAATTCGGGCGTACCCGGTTTCATCGACAAGCCGCTTCCCATCAACACCAAGAGCATTTGCGTATCTCTGTACATCTCTGGGGAACAAAGGTTCCCGGCGCCGTTCCTGACGACTGATCCGAGAAAAATGGATCCCAGATCGTTTCTGGAATTCCCGAAGGGATATACCCGCTCGCCTCCGCTCTTCCTGAAGTACCGTGGTCATTCCTGATCACCTCCTTTTGCTGTATTTCCATCGGCTTCATACCATCCGCGCGAAGCTACCCGGCTACCCGGACTTGCCCTTGAGACCGATCTCATATTTAGTTGGGGTTGTTTGTTGACGTAAATGATAGGTCAATGTATAATCAACAAATAGGTAGAGTTGTGGTTACCTTTAGGAAGGGATATGATGCCGTGGCAAAACTCGAACAAGAGGATATTTACCTTGACGCGCCAAACTTTGGCTATTTCTTCGTGGAAAGACCGGAGGGCGGTTTTAGGCTTGTCGAACATGGGGAAAAGGTTCCCTTTGAGGAATTCGCGGCTTTCCGGGTTCCTGGTATGGAGTTGGTCGGCTCGATAAAAAACAAACTCTTCACGGCTCTATCTAGGGACAAAAGAGAAAGAGGTCCACTGCTTCTTCCACAGGGAAATCACCTGGTAGGACATTGGTTAAGTTTTTTTGTGGATGCGGATGAGGGGGAATATAAGGGGGATAAGCCCAAACTGGTCCCGATTTTCAAGGCATTCGGGGATCTGAAAAACGAGGATGAGATACTAGCCTTCGCCTCAAACTACGGGGATCTCCGACCGAGGGGAGACGAAAAATACACCCTTTCCCTGGTCGATGATCTTGTGTGGTGCGAATCTTTGAACCTGTGGAAAAAAGAAATCACGGCGGTTAACGAGGTGGTGTCTCTTTGGGAGAGTGGTGCGGAGGACAAGACTCTCGCCGGTCTATTGAATGAAAAACTCCGGGAATACCCCTCGATACAGGAATATGGCGTGGACGGTAAAGGGATGGTTTTCTCCGCTCTTCGTTCAAGTTCCCTAGGAGCGGCGGTCTGGCTCCAGCTCGCACAGAGTGTCTTTCTGGACGGTCCGAATGAGCGGATAGCCAGAAGGAGTTTTCGTAGCGGGGAATATTACGCCCAGCAGTGTATGGCGAAAAAAAGGACGGGTGAGTATACCGGCTTGTGGTACCACCCGCGTGAAAAGCAGACTTTTTACAGGCAGAACTACACCAGGAAAAAAGCAGCACAGGAAGGGCGGTCAGTCAAGGAAAAACGGAAAGGAAGAATGGAATTTATTACCCCGTTTCCGAGTGAGGAAAAGACCACAAAAAAAGACGCCCCCTGATGGTCAGGAAGCGTCAAATGTAAGCCCCATATTTTGATAGTCCAGTGCGCTTAAAAGAGAGACGAAACTTGAAAATCCGGCGTTTGCAAGGCTTCACAGCCTATACTGCCCCCCACTGGATTTGAAGTCCAGGGCACCCACCAGGACACATTCGCCTCCCTGCCGAAGCTATGATAAGCCATCCCATATAAGGCGTCAACCGCATTCGGGAAATTTTCCCCGTTGTCTGACAAAA
>NZ_SORI01000008.1:88131-132230 GCF_004366815.1 Aminivibrio pyruvatiphilus
CACCAGGACACATTCGCCTCCCTGCCGAAGCTATGATAAGCCATCCCATATAAGGCGTCAACCGCATTCGGGAAATTTTCCCCGTTGTCTGACAAAAGCGAAAAAACCCTCCGGGGGACGTTAGTCCAGTGCGGTTGGAAAAACAACCCGCTGGATCAAATGTCAGCCACCCACGAAAGAATTTCACCGAGTCACGGAGAAAGAGAGAACAGATGAGAACGGATGAGATCGGAAGAGCTCCGAGCTCCTTTCGTCCTCTCTCCTGATGTCCAGGGGCTGCCTTTCAGCACCGGCGGTTTTGCCTTCCTTTGTCCCAAGGGGTAGGATATCCGGGTGAAAGTTCTCAATGAATCAAATATTCTGATGAATGGGGATGAAGCAGGTGGCCCAGCAGGCTCAGAAAATGAATATGACGGCAGTGATTCTTGTTCTTATCGTAGCCGCAATCGGAATCTACATGTTTGTCTCCACCATGAAATAAGAGAACCCCTCTGAAAACAGGGGCCCCGTTCCGGGGCCCCTGTTTTTATTTTGCGGAAAACCAGACCATATCATGTCCCACCCGGACCTCGGTCACCTTGGGAGAGGCAAAAAAATCACTGAATGACAGGACCGGAGCCGCTTTCGCCACGGCCCGTCCCACGTCGGAGGCGGAGATGAAGGGATTGTCGTTGGTCGAATCGTCGAACCTGATCAGGGCCGTCCCGGCTCCGTCAATGACATACTGTCCTGTAAGGCGGATAAGGGCATTCATTCTGAAGGTACCCTTTCTCCTGTACGCACCGAACACCATCACCTTCCCGTCCTTCAGTTCCAGTTCGGAAACGGCGTAGTGGGGCATTTTTTGCTGCAGCCGGGCGAGGAAGTCCTTTTTCAGGATACTCCCCGAGAGACGGCTTTCCCTGTATGAAAGGATCCGTATTCCGTCCCCCGAGCGGGTGAAGAGAACGTCCGGCAACACCAGCAGCAGGCGGTCGTAGACCACTCCGCCGATGTCCGCCCTTTCAAGACAAACGGTCAGGGCTGGAACGGCGCCCCTCCGCAGTTCCTCCTCCGTGGCTGAAATTACCGGAAGAACCGACTCCGCCTGTATCCTCTCCGAAAAATACCGGGCGAAGAGCGCCTCCTCCACAGCGGAGCCTGCCGCAGGGCCGGCCAGAAATACCGCAAGAAGAACAGGAACGGAAAACAGAAAACATCTTCGGCACATCGTCCTCACCTCACCGGAAGAGTGAACTGACCGCGGACAGATTCAGGCATTCTCGAAGGAGGATGAGCGGATCCCCTGTTCGTCCGATAGAATCTTCGCCTCGAAAAGCGGGGCGGTTTCATCGAGAATTTTCGGGGCAAGAAGGGTGTAGAAGGGGTTGATCCCCTTGAGGGACAGACTCTCCCCCGCAGGATGCCAGAAAGGCACGCCCTCGCCGCTTTCCCGGAGTTCCCCTTCAAAATCCCTGGAGGAGAAATAATAGCCCGTGGCCTCGGCCTCTCCGGAGAGAATGTGGGCGATACCACGGAGCCGGAGCGACCGGAGACGATAGCCTGTTTCCTCCTCTATCTCCCGGATGCAGGCCTCCCGGGCTGTTTCCCCCCGCTCCTTCTTTCCCCCCGGGACGGTCACGGTGCCGTTCCACGGAGCAGTCATCCTCCTGTAGAGAAGAACCCCCTTTTCTCCGAGAAGAAAGCAGAAAACGATGGGGAGGGGCGAGCATCCCGGCATGGCTCTATTTCCCCCCCGTAATGCTCACACCCCGGCTGACCGTTTTTTCGAGCATTCCCGCGATAGTGCCCTCGAACAGGGGCTCGGGGTTTACCATCTGTCCCGAGAGGCTGAGGCCGAAGTGCAGATGGGGGCCCGTGGAACGCCCCGTCATGCCGCTTTTTGCGATGACGGCGCCCCTGTTCACCCGGTCGCCTTCCTTTACGGCAATGGAATCAAGGTGGAAGTAATGGGAAATCGCTCCCCCTCCGGAATCGACATAGACGCTCTTTCCCGCGTAGTAATGGTCGCCGGTGAGAATAACCCTCCCGGGGAGGGCCGCCCGGACAGGCGTTCCCGTAGCGGCGCGGAAGTCCATTCCCCCGTGGGGGCTTCTGGGCTTTTTGTTCAGTATCCGCCGCCTCCCGTAGGGACTTGTCACGATACCGTCCACCGGCCTGGCAAGGGGAAGCCCCCATTCCCTGGACAGGGTTATCGTGGAAAGGGCTTTGCCGACGGCTTTTCGTTCCTCGGCAATCCGGGCCAGGACATTTGCCGGGGGCGTCACCATGCTCTCCGGAAGGGTCAGATGATCCTCCTGGTATTTCACCGGAGTCACCCGGATGGAACAGGAGACCTGGCGGCGGGTTCCGTTGGACTGGAGCGTGATCTTCATCACGTGGGACCCCGTCTTCACCTTGCCGGTCTGTGTTCCGAACAGGCCGAGGGCAATGTAATGGTTATTCCATACGGCCACATCGAGGGGTACGCTCCGGCCCTGCCATTCCACGGACACTCCCGTGAGGGGGGGGGAAGAGGTCACCCGTATCACGAAGGGGTTTCCCGCCCCCACCGATGAAGGATACTGTACATTTGCCCGGGCCATGGCTTCACCCGGAACAAGAAACACAAGCAGGGCAAGAAGAATCCCCGCAGCCGAACGCACTCTAGCGGATAGTCCCAAGAACAAAACTCCTTTTCTTTTCCTCTCCCTGCCGGGGAGAGTTCAGTGTAGTCTCCTCCACGGAAAACGCCTTCTCGAAGAACGGAAGGGACTCTTTCAGTTTATCTTTGCTGCCGTACCGGATTTCAAGCAGGGCATCCTCTGCCGATACCGCAGTCCCTGTTTTGACCAGCATTCGGGCTCCCACGGAAAGGTCGATGGGCTCCCCGAGGGACATGCGCCCTCCTCCGAGCCTCTTCACCCCTTCGCCCACGGCCCGGGCGTCGATCCTGGCGACAACGCCGGATCCTTTCGCCCGGACGAAGGCCTTTTCCGGCGCAATGGACAGAACCGCTTCGGGGTCGCCGCATACGCGCCCGTCGCCTCCCTGGGCCTCTACGAGAACCTTCATCTTTTCAAGGGCGCTCCCGTCGTCCAGCTTTTCCGATGCCATGGCGCACCCCTCTTCGAAAGAAATCCCCTTTCCGAGGGACACCATAGCCCCAGCCAGGGAAACGGCCACTTCGCGCACATCGGCAGGACCTCCGCCGCCGAGCACCCGAACTGCTTCGAGTACCTCCACGGCGTTGCCCACCCATTCGCCCAGGGGCTGGTCCATGTCGGTGATCAGCGCCATGGCTTTTTTTCCCAGGTTTTTCGAGAGGGACACCAGGGCCTCCGCCAGGCTTTCAGCGCTGCCGTAATCTTCCATGAAGGCGCCGCTGCCGCACTTCACGTCGAAAACAAAGGCGTCCGCCCCGCCGGCGATCTTTTTGCTCACGATGCTGCTGCAGATCAGGGGCAGGGAGGGGACCGTGGCGGTGACATCCCGGAGGGAATAGAACTTTCCCTCCGCGGGAGCCAGGTCGGCGGAATGGCCCGAAATGGCGCAGCCTATCTCCTTCACCTGCCGGAGGAACTCCTCCGAGGGAAGGTGGGTCCGGAAACCCGGAATGGCCTCCAGCTTGTCCACCGTTCCGCCCGTAAATCCGAGCCCGGGGCCGGAGAGCTTGGCCACCGAAAGACCGCAGGCCGCCGCCAGGGGCACCAGCAGCAGGGTGATCTTGTCACCCACCCCGCCGGTGCTGTGCTTGTCCACCAGGAAAAGGTCGCCGCCGAAGGAGAGCACTTCCCCCGACCGGGCGAGGGCCAGGGTGAACTCCCTCAGTTCCTCGTCGGTGAGCCCGTTGTAGTAGACCGCCATGAGCCAGGCGGCAGCCTGGTAGTCGGGAACCTCTCCCGAGGCGAAGGCCGTCACGAACCGCCGGATCTCCTCTGCCTGATGAACGCCGCCGTCCCTCTTCCGCTCGATGAACCCCAGCATGTCCATGCTATTCCATCTCCCCAAAAAAACGTGTCAGAAGGCGGATCAGCCTGCCCGAAGCCTTGGCCATCTCCTCGAGCACCTCTTTGCCTGTCAGGGTGTTTTCCGTCATCCCCGCACCGTGGTTGGCCACGCAGGAAATGCCGCACACCCTCATGCCCATGGCGTTTGCCGTGATGACCTCGGGAACGGTGGACATGCCCACCACCGTCGCCCCCAGCAGACGGGCCATGCGAATTTCCGCGGGTGTCTCGAAGGACGGGCCGGAAAAGGCCATGTACACCCCTCTCCGGACGAGAATGCCTTCCTTTTCCGCCGCCCGCTCCGCCGCCTCGATCAGCTTCCTGTCGTAGGCGCGGGTCATGTCGGGAAACCTCGGGTTCCACTCCGGCGTGTCGGGACCCCTCAGGGGGTTCGCTCCCATCCAGTTGATGTGGTCGTACAGAAGAACCACGTCGCCCGGGGAGAGGGCATGGTCCACGGCTCCCACGGCGTTGGTGGCGACATAGGTCTTCACGCCCAGGGACGCGAAGACCCGCACGGGGAAGACCACGTCCTCCATGGAATACCCCTCGTAATAATGAACCCGTCCCTGCATGACCGCAACGTATTTCTGCGCAATTTTGCCAAAGACAAGCCTTCCTGCGTGCCCCGGGGCCGTGGACGCCGGCCAGCCGGGGATATCCCCGTAAGGTATCACGGTCCTGTCTTCAAGGGCATCGGCGAAGGCACCGAGGCCCGAACCGAGGACCACCGCAGCCTCCGGTATTCCCGCCGAACGGGAACGGACATAGTCAAGGGCTTTCTGGACCCTGTTCTGCATCTTTATTCCTCCTCTCGAAAAAAGGGAAGGGGCTTATGCCCTGGGATGGGCCTTATCATAAACGTCCCGCAGCTCGAGGTCAAAGTGCAGGTACTTCTCCGTGGTGGCTATGGACGAATGGCCGAGAAGCTCCTGCAGGCTCCTCTGGTCCATCCCCCTCCGCAGGAGGTGGGAGGCGAAGCTGTGGCGCAGCACATGGGGATGGAGCCGTGATGCCGGAATGCCGGCTTTCGCTCCCCTCTTGCGGAGCGTTCTCCAGATGTCTTCCCTTTTCATGGGATTGCCGCTTCGGGTCAGGAAAAGAACATCGGACGGGGCCTTCAGAAGAAGGGGCCTGCCCTTTTCAAGATAGAAAGCCACCCGTTCGCTCACCTGACCCAGAAAGGGAATCGCCCGCTCCTTTTCTCCCTTGCCGAAAGCCCGGAGCACCTTCGCCTGGAAATCCACGTCCCCCAGCCTGAGGCCGCATAGCTCCCCCGCCCTGAGGCCACAGCCGTAGGCCGTCTCGAAAAGGGCCCGGTCTCTCAGTTCGAGAGGCCCTGCTCCTTCGCAGGCCTGGAAGAGACGGTCCACCTCCCCTTCGCTGAGGATACGGGGCAGTCCTTCCTTTCGTCCCGGAAGCGAAGGAAGGCGCACATCACCGCCTCCTTCGCCCTCCTGTTCGAGGTAGCGCATCCAGGTCCTCAGAGCGGCGATGATCCGCTGCTTCGTCGCCGGGCTTTTCTCGCCCCTGGACAGGTGCCGCTGGAACAGAGACAACGTTTCCTGCTCCGGAGGAAGAGGCGGCGCTCCCGCCCCGGCGCAGAAGCTGCCCCACTCCCGGAGGTCCCGGCGGTAGGCCGCTGTGGTATTGGGGCTCAGGCCCCGCTCGAGAAGAAGATAGGAGAGGAAATTTTCCACTGAAGCATCAAAGTCATATAATCTCATAATAGTTACTCATGATACCATAAAAAATCCGGGACCGGAGGTTTCCGGTCCCGGAGCTGGTCAGTTTTTTTCCTGAAAGGCGAGATACCAGGTCAGGGCGGCGAAAGTTTTTCCGTCAACGATCTTCCCTTCCTCCAGCAGCGTCCGGATCTCTCCGGGAGGCACAGGATGAAGGTGAATAAATTCATCGTCGTCCGCCTGAAGCTTCGACGGACGAAGGTCCGTGGCGAGGTACAGGATGAGCATCTCCGTACAGAAGCCCGGAGAGTTGTACATCCGGCCGATCTCCCGCAGCGTTCCCGGGAAGTAGCCGATCTCCTCCTGAAGCTCCCGCTCGGCACACCGGTCAAAGTCTTCGCCCGGTTCCACAAGGCCTGCGGGAATCTCGAGGATCTCGTCGCCGATGGCGTACCGGTACTGCCGGATGAGATAGACCGTGCCGTCGGCTTCCACGGGAAGAACAGCCACGGCGGGGGAATGCTCCACCACCTCCCGGACGGTCTTCCGTCCTCCCGGGATCTCTACCTTGTCTATCCGGAGGTTCAGGATGCTGCCCCGGTAGGCGAGAGTTTTCGAGATTGTCTTTTCCCTGGTATCCATGAAGAAGCCGGAATTATTTGGAAAGGGCTGCCCTTGCCGCCGCTTTCCCCTTCTCGTAGGCTTCGAGGTTCATGGGAAGGAACTTGGGCTTCTTCTTGCCGAGCTTTTCCTTGATGGTCTCCACGCAGACGTCGTTGTTCACTATCCCGCTGGATTCCACCACGGCGCCCAGGATGACGATGTTGGTGATCTTGTCGCTTCCGAGCTCGAAGGCCATGGAGGAGGCGGGCAGGCCGACGGAGGAAATGTCCGTCCTCGAACCGTTGTACTGCACGAGGTCGCTGTTGTACACCAGGACGCCGCCGGGCTTCACCCTGTCAAGGAACTTGGAGAGGGAAGGCTGGTTCATGATCACCAGGACGTCGGCCTTGTCCACCACGGGAGAGCCAATTTCGTCGTCGGAGAGGACCACGCCGCAGTTGGCCGTGCCGCCCCGCATCTCAGGACCGTAGGAAGGGATCCATGTCACGTGCCGTCCCTCCTCGATGCCGGTATAGGCAACGAGCTGGCCGAGAACCATGACGCCCTGGCCGCCGAACCCCGCCGCGAGAAGTGTTTTATAGAAGGCAGACATTGTTGTTCTCCCCCTTTCCTAGTCGAAATCCTTGAAGACGCCAAGGGGATAGTAGGGCATCATGGAGCTGATGAGCCAGTCAAAGGCCTCGACGGGGCGCATTCCCCAGTTCGTGGGGCAGGAGGAGAGCACTTCCACGAGGGAGAAACCCTTTCCTTCCACCTGGTTCTGGAAGGCCTTCTTGATGGCCTGCTTCGCCTTGAGCGTGTATTTCGGCTGGGCGACGGTCACCCTGGTGATGAACCCCGGCGCGGGGAGGGTGGCCAGCATCTCGCTCACCCTGAGGGGATAGCCGTTCACCTTGGCGTCCCGTCCCAGGGGGCAGGTGGTGGCCTTCTGGCCGATAAGGGTGGTGGGGGCCATCTGCCCACCGGTCATGCCGTAGATGGCGTTGTTGATGAAGATCACGGTGATGTTCTGGCCGCGGTTCGCCGCGTGAACGATCTCCGCCATGCCGATGGAGGCAAGGTCGCCGTCGCCCTGGTAGGTGTAGACGATCTTGTCGGGGCGGACGGTCTTCAGTCCCGTGGCCACTGCGGGGGCCCTTCCGTGGGGGGCTTCGCAGTAGTCGGTGTCCATGTAGTCGTAGATCATGGCGGCGCAGCCCACGGGGGCCACTCCGATGGTGTCGTTCTGTATGCCGAGTTCGTCGATTGCCTCGCAGACGAGCCTGTGGGCGATGCCGTGCCCGCAGCCCGGACAGTAGTGGCTGCTCACGTTCGGCATCCAGCTCTTCGGCCGTTCGTACACTTTCACTTCACTCATGATTTTTCCCTCCCTCTTACAGGGCAAGAATGCGCCTGCACTCGTCCTCGATTTCCTTCACGGAGGGGGCGAATCCGCCCGTGCGGCCGTAGAAGGAGACCGGATACCGGCACCCGGTGGCGACCTTCACGTCATCCACCATCTGCCCTGCGTTCATTTCCGCCACGAGAATGTTCTTCACGGTGGAAGGAATGGTCTTGAAGGTTTCGTAGGGGTAGGGCCACAGGGTGACGGGCCGGATCATGCCGACCTTGAGGCCTTCCGCCCGCAGGTTGTTCACCGCGGAGCGGGAGATCCTGGCCGTGGTGCCGTAGGCTGCGATGAGCAGCTCAGCGTCTTCCATGCAGTAGCACTCGCACCGCTGCTCGGCGGCCTTCATGGCCGAGAACTTCTTCTGGAGCTTGCGGTTGTGCTCCTCGAGGGGTTCGGGAGCCAGGAACAGGCTGTGAAGGTGGCTGCGCTTGCCGCCCCGCTCTTCCATGAAACCGAGGGCCCATGATGCATCGGCGGGCTGGTCCTTCGTGGGGCTGGGCTTGATCTCCACCGCTTCCATCATCTGGCCCATGAATCCGTCCGCCGCCACCATGACGGGGTTCCGGTATTTCTGGGCAAGGTCGAAGGCGAGCTGGGTGAGGTCGACGCACTCCTGCAGGGTGCTGGGAGCGAGGACGATAAGATTGTAGTCTCCGTTGCCGCCTCCCTTGGTCGCCTGGAGATAGTCGGCCTGGCCGGGAAGAATGCCGCCGAGCCCGGGGCCGGCCCGCATGACGTTCACGATGACTGCGGGGATCTCGCATCCGGCGATGTAGGAAATGCCTTCGGACATAAGGGAGATTCCGGGGCTCGAGGAGGAGGTCATGACCCGGTATCCCGTGGCGCCTCCGCCGAGAACCATGTTGATGGAGGCCACTTCGCTTTCGGCCTGTACATAGACGCCTCCCACCTCGGGAAGATGGGCTGACATATATTCGGGAATCTCATTCTGGGGAGTGATGGGATACCCGAAGAAATACTTGCAGCCTGCCTGTATGGCGGCTTCCGCTATGGCTTCCGTTCCTTTCATCAATACGCGTCCCATGTCGTTTTTCACCTCCGAAAAGCCAGGATTATTCCTGGATTTTGAACACTTCAATGGCGGCGTCGGGACACGTCACGGCACACATGGCACACCCGATACACCCCTCCTTGAACTGCTCCACGGGCCGGTAGCCCTTCGCGTTGGTCTTCTCCGAAATGCGGAGGACCTTCATCGGACAGGCAGCCACACACAGTCCGCAACTCTTGCAATACTGCTCGAGAACTTCGATGCGTCCTTTCGCCATTGCCTTAGCACCCCTTCCAGACAAAAATGAAATACCACGTGCTCTTTACTCGGCCGCTGCCCCGCTGGACCACATTGCCCCTTCTTCCCAGGGAAGCATCATGTACCTGGAAAGGGGCCAGAGGGGAACGGAAAACGTGCGTGATTTCAGAAGCTCCGCCGCTTGTTTTCTCAGATCCGGGTGCACCCCGGCGTAGAGAACGGGCAGCCCGAGCTTCTCCCCGGCGGCGCACACGGTTTCGAGTCCCCGGACGCAGTCTTCCGCCGATGTCTCGTCCATGAGATGGGAATTGCTCACCAGGGCTCCCACGGACAGGCCGCAGATGCCCTCCATCTTCCGGAGCATTTTTTCGATGCCCTCCACCGTTGACGTCTGGGGCCTGAAGGCGTTCACCACGAGGATGAGCAGGTATCCGGCCTTCTTTATGTCGGGCTCGAACTGCTTCAGCGCAAGGGCCCCTTCCGCGTCTCCGCCGATATCGAGCAGCAATCTGCCGTCGTCCTCGGCGAGGGCGCGGGTGACCACCGGGGAGACCACGGACATATCGGACCACCGGGCGTTCTCCGGGGTGGTGATTATCCGGAATCCCTTGCGTTCAAGCTTTTCGGTAACCTGGCGTATGCAGAAATAGGGGTTGATGATGTCGATGTCGGCTATGGTGACTTTTTCTCCCAGACCGGAAAAGCCCAGGGCGAGATTGAGTACCCATTCCGTTTTTCCGGAACCGAGAGCCCCTGTGACGGCCACCACTTTCGGCCAGCCCGGGGCGGGGAAATTCTGTGACGGGTATCGGGTTATGAGATCGGACAGGACGCTAATGTCGGGTTCGGTCAATGAAGAAAATCTCCTTTCTTCAGGCGCAGCCCCCTGGCCCATTCGGCGCCGTCGAGCCTCCGTTTTCCCTCGGGCTGGACGGTTAGAAGAACGACCGCGCCTTCGGCGGTTCCCACGACGGGAAATCCTTCGTCGAAACCGAGAACCTCTCCGGGAGCGCCCGACAGGGAGCCCGGCTTTGCGCTCCAGATCTTCAGCCGTTTGGATCCTGTGACGAGAAAGGCGCCCGGAGCGGGGTTGAGAGCCCTCACTGCGCTGACTATCCGCGCGGCCGGCGCGTTCCAGGAAACTTCAGCCTCGTTGTTGCTAATTTTCAGTGCATAGGTTGCTGATTCGGAATTTTGCTCTTTAAACGAACAAGTCCCTTCAATGAAGCATTTTACACCCAACAGAAAAAGTTTGCTACCTTTTTCCGCAAGGATGTCCAAAAGTTCACCGGCCGTTTCTGTTTCTCCGGTGAAATGCTCTTCCTGGAGGAGTATGGGGCCCGCATCCATCTGCTCGACGAGGCGGAAAAGAGTCACGCCGGTCACGGGGTCGCCGTTCAGCAGGGACCGCTGCACCGGAGCGGCTCCCCGGTAGAGCGGCAGAAGTGACGGGTGAATGTTGAGACACCCGCAGGCGGGGGCTGAAAGGAAGGGTTCCGGGATCTTCTGCCCGAAGTCCACCACCAGGATCGCCAGTGGAGTTGTTTCCCTGAGGGCGGAGAGAAGAAATTCGTCTTTTCCCACACTTCCGGAGCGGTGAGGTGTGATGCCGAGTTCCATACAGACTTCTTCCACCGGGGAGGCGAGATTCTTCATCCCCCTGCCTCCCACGGAGGGCGGGGACGTCACCACCAGGTCGAAGGTCATCTCCCGGGAGAGGAGAGAAAGACAGCGGGAAGCAAACCGTCCTGCGCCGAAAAACCACAGGACCGGCCGGGTTTCACCGGAAAGGGGGGCAGTCATACCCTCTCCGCCTCCCGCTCCGCCCGGAGGAGCTTTTTTTTCGCCATGTTTCGCTTCAGGGGAGAAAAACGGTCGATAAGCAGCCTGCCTTCGAGGTGGTCCATCTCGTGGAGGAATGCCCTGGCAAGAAAGCCCTCCACTGCAGTCTGCCTTTCAGTGCCGTTCATGTCGAAGTGGCGCACCACAGCCTTCAGGGGGCGCTTCACGTTCCCGAAGATCCCCGGAAAGCTGAGACATCCTTCCTCTCCGTCCTGCTCCCCTTCGGAACTGACCAGGACGGGGTTGGCCAGGACATGAAGCTCACCCTGGTAAAACACCACGGCAAGCCTGAGGGGCACGCCCGCCTGGGGTGCGGCGAGCCCCACACCGTCATGCTGGTGCATGAGCCGTACGAGGTCCGCCACTAGATCCTTGAATCCGTCGCCGAAATCGGTGACGGGTTGTGTTTCTTTTCTGAGAACGGGGTCGGGGTATACCCGAAGATACAGAGAATCCATCATCTCGCCGCACTTTCATTCATTGTATTTTGAAAAGAAAGAAGGGGCGCCTTTGCGGGCGACCCCTTCCACCGTTTTTTACTCTTCCTGCATGGAGTTCCTGAGCAGCTCTCCGATGGTGACGCTGGCCTCCCCGTCGTTCATAACCGGTTTCGGCTGGTTGTCGTGCTCCCGGCGGTCCTGCCTGCCCTTTTTCCGGTCTTCGTCCCTCGGCTTGCGCTGGGCGGGTTCCTCCAGGGCGCTGATGCTGAGGCGCATCCTCCTGTCGGCAGGGTTGATCTCGATGATCCTGGCCACCACTTCCTGCCCCTCGGACAGCACGTCCTGGGGCTTCTCCACCCGCTTCGTGCTGAGCTGGGAGATGTGGATGAGCCCTTCCACGCCTTCCTCAACCTCGACAAAGGCGCCGAAGTCGGCGAGCCGGACAACCTTGACGGTCAGGTCCTGGTCCTTGCTGTACCTGGAGAGAACATCGTTCCAGGGGTCATTGAGCTGCTTGTAGCCAAGGCTCATGCGTTTTTTCTCCATGTCCACGTCAAGAACCACCACGTCCACTTCCTGGCCCTTCCGCAGCACGTCCCGGGGATGCTTGATCCTGGTCCAGCTCAGGTCGCCGATGTGGATGAGGCCCTCGATGCCGGGCTCCACTTCCACGAAGGCGCCGAAGTCGGTAACATTGGTGACGACGCCCCTGGCCTTGTCCTGGGGCTTCCAGCGCTCGGCGGCGCTCATCCAGGGATCGTGCTTCGTCTGTTTCATGCTCAGGGAAAGCCTGTTGGCCTCGCGGTCGATGCCGATGACCTTCACCTTCACGGGGTCGCCCTTCTTGAACATTTCCTTGGGCTTGATGTTCCTCTTCCAGGAGAGCTCGCTCATGTGGACGAGCCCGTCGAGGGGGCCCACGTTCACGAACACGCCGAAGGAGGTGATGCTGCTCACTTCGCCGTCGAGAACCGTTCCTTCCTGGACGTCGGTGTAGAATTTCTCCCGCTCCTCCACCAGGGACTCCTCAACGATGAGCCTGCGGGAGAAGACAAGGCGGTGCTTCTTCTTGTCCTTTTCCATCAATTTAGCTTCGAAGACTTCGCCCACGAATTTCCCCGGATTCACACCCCGGCCTTCCTCGGCGAGATGGGAAATGGGCACGAAGCCCTCCAGGCCGCAGCACTCCACCATGAGCCCGCCCTTGACCTTGCGCAGGCCCGTGACGGAAACCACTTCGTTCTGGGCGAGTTTATTTTCAAGTTCAATCCAGCGCCGGTCGAACTCGCACCGCCACCGGCTGACAAGAAGCTGGGCCTCTTCGCCGTGGCGGATGCTGACCACCTGGATCTGTATTTTGTCTCCCGGGGCCGGTTCTTCCGAATCTTCCACGAGAACCTTGTGAGACCATTCCTTCGCGGGCAGGAACCCTTCGCACTTGTAGCCCACGTCCACGAGCCAACCGCCGTCCACGGCGTTCACGACCGTTCCGGTGACCACCTTGCCCCGGTGAAGCTCTTCAACTTCGCCGTACTGCTCCAGAATGCTCTCCATGCTTTCCATTTCCGTTGTTTCGCCGGACTCGCCGTGGAGTCCTTCAATCATCATTTCTTCCGTCATAACCTTCCATCCCCCTTGACACCTGCGATGTCTCTATTGCGATTTTCAGTTCTTCTATTAGCCAGTCCGGAGTACTCGCACCGGCCGCAATTCCTATTCGTGCCTTTCCGGCGAACCACCTCCCGTCGAGTTCTCCCGCGTGCTCTATCCAGAGGACGTCGCACCCGCGGGAACGGGCTATTTCCACGAGCTTCGCCGTATTGGCGCTGTTCCTGCCTCCCACGACGATCAGGCCGTCCACGGTGCCGGTGATCTTTCTCACCGCGTCCTGGCGGCGGGTCGTGGCGCCGCAGATGGTGTTGAAAACCCGAAGCTCACTGGCCTTCCGGGCGAGGATATCCGCCGCCGCGCCGAAGAACTCCGTTTTTTGCGTCGTCTGTGATATTACCCCCAACTTGTCCTTTTTGCCAACCCCCTGCACTTCGGAAAGTGAGGACGCCACGGACACATCACCCGAAGCGCATCCCACGATGGCCTGCACCTCCGGATGATCGGGATCGCCGAGGACGAGAAGATAATATCCTTCCCCGGAGAGGAGGGCGGCCTTCTCCTGGGCGTTTTTCACAAAAGGGCACGTGGCGTCGGTGACCCGGTTTCCGCATCGCTCCTGGAGCTTTTTCTTCACCCCGGGAGGAACGCCGTGGGCCCGGATGAACACCCTGGCCCCTTCGGGCACCTCCTCGATGCTCTCGGTCACCACGAGTCCCTTTCTGCACAGCCGCTCGACTTCCTGGGGATTGTGGATGGGCATGCCGATGGAGTAGACTTTCCCGTTCCCCTCTCCCGCGGAGACGCACTCGTCGATGCAGTGCTCCAGACTCTCGATGGCCCGTTTCACCCCGAAGCAGAACCCCGTGGGAGAAGCGATCTCAACGATGATTTTCCCCTGTTCCCTTTCCAAGATGCGCCCGGACCTCCTTTTCTATCCGCTCAGACAAGTCCGGCATGGGGCTATCCGTAGTATCATACCATACTATGGGCGAAAATTTGCTGAACCATGTCATCTGCCGCCGGGAAAAGGCCTTCGTCTGGCTGATGTCCCGGTCCGCGGCCTCCTCCAGGGTACACCGGCCCCGGAAATAGTCCACGATATCCTTGTAGCCGAAGCCCTGCATGGAGGGAAAGCGCTCGTCATAGCCCCTCTCGAGAAGCCACTCCACTTCCTCCACGAAGCCGCCGGCGAACTGCTCCCCCACCCTTTTTTCTATGGACTCGAACAGCAGTTTCCTGTCCCGGTTCAGGCCGATGTAGAGCACGTCAAACTCGCCCCTGCCGGGCATCTTTTCCGTCTTCCGGAACCACTCCGATGCAGGCATATTGGTAAGGGTGCTTATCTCCAGCGCCCGGACCACCCTGCGGACATCGTTGACATGAAGCCTTTCCGCCGTCTCCGGATCCGCGAGGGCCAGCCTGTGGTGGAGGGCCCTGTTTCCTTCCCTTTCCGCGAACTCCTCGAACTCCCGGCGGAGCCCCTCGTCCTTCGGGGCGCTGTCGGACAGAAGGCCGCTGAAAAGGGCCTCGTAATAGAACGGTGTCCCGCCCACGAACAGGGGGATCCTCCCCCTGGCGGTAATCCGCCGAACCGCGTCCCGGCTGCGGGCCACGAAATCGGCGGCGGAGAACACCTCGTCCGGGTCAACCACGTCGATCATGTGGTGGGTGATTTTTTTCCGGATCTCCGGCGAAATCTTGTCCGCCCCTACGTCGAGGAAGCGGTACACCTGCCGGGAGTCCACGGAGATGATCTCCGCCCCCAGCCGTTCGGCCAGAAGCAGGCTGAGAGCCGTTTTACCCACTGCCGTGGGGCCGACTATGGCCGCCGCGGGAAAGGGTTTTCGTTCATTCATGGTCGTCTATTCCCTTCCGAAATATGATTCCAGTTTTTTCGCCGTGAGGGAGAGCACCGTGGGACGCCCGTGGGGGCAGTTCCATGGAGACTCGCATTCGAGGAGGTTCCTCCACAGCGCGAGGGCCTCCGATGCCGTAAGCCGGTCCCCCAGCTTCACCGACAGGCCGCAGGCGATGGTGGCCAGTTTTTTCCACAGGATCTCCTCCAGGGCAGCCTCCCGGTCCTCCGTCCACTCAAGCAGCACGGAGCGCAGAAGGCGCAGGGGGTCCTCCGCCATGCCGCCGGGCAGGGACGGGTAGGCGGTCAGGGAAATCTGCCCGTCCTGTTCGCCGAAGGCAAAGCCGACGGCCTCCAGCCCGTCCCGGTGTTCCCGCACCGACACGGACAGGGAGGGTGCCACGGGCAGCGCGAGGGCGCACTTCTGCACCGTCACCGACCCCGCCGACAGCCTTCCGGCCCGCTCGTAGCCGATCCGCTCGTGGGCGGCGTGGGGGTCCATCACGGCAAGCCCCTCCTCCGTCTCGAACACCAGGTACCCCGAGGCGACCTGGCCGAGAAAGCGGAAATGTTTTCCCTGCTCTTCCGGCACAAAAGGAGTTTCATCCAGGGCGGCCCCTGTGCCGGCGGGCAGCTCCGAGGCCACCCGGGCGAAAAGATTTCCACCTTCGGGAGAAGAACCTTCATCCCGGAAAGACCATCCCCCGCTCCTTCCCGCACCGCCCCCGGAAGTGCCTGAAAAAGAGCGGTCCCGGTCAGGAGAATGAGAAGGAGAAAAGGAGGGGACCGCGGCCCCGGGAAGAGAGGGAACCCTGCCGGAAAGCTTGAGGACCGCCTGCTGGATGGTGTCGAACACCTCGCCGGGGTATCTGAACCGCACCTCCGCCTTGGTGGGGTGGATATTGGCGTCAAGCAGCTCCGGGTCGAGGGAGAAGAGAAACACCCAGTTCCCGGGACAGGCCCTGCACAGGGACCCCGCGGCGCTCCGTATCAGCGGGTCGGACACCGCCCTGCCGTTGACGAAGGAGGTGACGAGGCTCCTGGTCTTGCCCGGAAAGGGGGCCCACCAGCACTCCAGGCTGAGGTGGGACGCACCTGTCTCACAGCGGCGAAGCTCACCGGCGTCTCCCCAGAGATCCCTGAGCAGCCGCTCCCGGTCGCCGTCGCCGGAGGAGGAAAAACCCGCCTTCCCGTCACGGCTCTCTGAAAAGGCCACCGACGGGTACGCCACGGCGAAATCCCGCAGAAGGGACGACACCCTCCGTTCCTCCGAAGCCGCCGACTTCAGGAACTTCCTTCGGGCCGGAAGGGTGTAGAAAAGATCCTCCACGGAGAGCCGGGTGCCCCTGCGGCATGAAACGGGGGTATGCATCACCTGCCGCCCCCCCTCGATGCGGAGGAGGCCTCCCGTCTCGTCTCCCTCCCGCCGGGAGCGGACTTCGAACCTGCTCACAGCGGAAATGCTGGCCAGGGCCTCTCCCCGAAAGCCCAGGGTCCGGATGCGCTCCAGCTCCTCCACGGTGCGGATCTTGCTGGTGGCGTGCCGGGCCGCCGCGAGGGGAAGCTCGTCAAAGGCGATTCCTTCGCCGTTGTCCTCCACCACGATGCGGACCTTCCCCCCCTCATAGAGGGAGACCTTCACCTCCGTGGCGCCGGCGTCGAGGGAGTTCTCCACCGCCTCCTTGACCACGGACGCGGGACGCTCCACCACCTCCCCCGCCGCAATGCGGGAGAAAACATCCTCAGGAAGAAGCGTGATTTTCAGGACGAAGCACCTCCCTGCTCTTCTCGCTCAGCTTGTACAGCAGCTCCAGGGCCCGGAAGGGCGTCAGGCCGTCGGGCTCGATGGCCGCCAGTTCCTCCACAATGCCGTGCCGCTCCGCCTCGAACAGGTCCATCTGCCGGGCTCCGGTGAACTCCCGCTTCTTCTTCGGGAAATTCCCCGTCCGCTCTTCCCTCTCGAACCGCTGCAGAAGATCGAAGGCCCTCCGGAGCACGGGACGGGGCAGACCGGCCAACCGGGCCACCTCGATGCCGTAGGACCGGTCGGCGCTCCCCTTCACCACCTGGTGGAGGAAGAAGATGCCCCCTTCGCTCTCCTTCACCGCCATGCTCAGGTTCTCCATGCAGGGGAACCGCTCCTCGAGGCAGGTAAGTTCGTGGTAGTGGGTGGCGAAGAGCACCTTCGGCGAGGCGCCGCACCCGTCGGCCAGGTATTCCAGCACGGCCCAGGCGATACTCATGCCGTCGTAGGTGGAGGTTCCCCGCCCCACCTCGTCCAGGATCACCAGGCTCCGGTCCGTCACGTTGTGGAGGATGTTGGCCGTCTCCACCATCTCCACCATGAAGGTGCTGCTGCCCCTGGCGAGGTCGTCCCGGGCCCCTATGCGGGTGAAGATCCGGTCGCACAGCCCGATCTCCGCAGCCTCCGCCGGGACGAAGCTCCCCATCTGGGCCAGGATCACCAGCAGTGCGGCGCTCCGCAGGTAAGTGGACTTTCCCGCCATGTTCGGCCCCGTGATCAGGGCGATCCGCTTCCCGTCCCCTTCCAGTTTGAGGGAATTGGGAACGAAGGGCGAGTCGGTGAGCACATCCTCCACCACGGGGTGGCGGCCGTTCTTCACCATGAGGCCGAACCCGGAGTTCACCACGGGCCGGACATACCCCTTCTCCCGGGCCGTCTCCGCCAGGGAGGCCAGCACGTCCAGGACAGCGAGGGCCTCACCAAGGGCCTGAAGGTCCTCCACCCGGTCCAGGGTTTCCCCGGCGAGCCGGTCGTAGAGCTCCCCCTCCCTCCGGGAAATTTCCGCGGTGGCGGACTCCATCCTCTCCTCGAAGACCTTCATCTCCTCCGTGATGAACCGCTCGGCGTTCACCAGGGTCTGTTTCCGGATGAAGAAATCCGGCACCGAGCCCAGGGAGCCCTTGCTCACCTCGAGATAGTAGCCGAAGACCTTGTTGTACCCCGCCCGGATCTTGGAGATGCCCGTATCGGTCCGGATTTTCTCAAGGTAGGCGTCCATCCAGGCCGACGCACCGGAGCCGGCATCCCGCCATTCGTCCAGCTCCCGGTCGTAGCCCGGGCGGATGATGCCGCCGTTTGCCCGCATCCTGGGAAGATCCTCCTCAAGGGCGGAGCACAGTTCCGCCGCGAGGCCCGAAAAATCGGGAAGGCCGGAGGTCCACTCCTCCAGGGGACCTGTGCACAGGGGAAGAAGGGAGGGCAGCAGCCGCAGGGTGTCCCGGACGGCCCCCAGATCCCGGGGGGTACCGGTGCCCATGCTCAGCCGCGATGTGGCCCGCTCCACGTCCCGGCACTCCGACAGCAGGTCCCTCAGGCGCCGCCGCTCTCCCGAGCAGGCAAGGAGATATTCCACGCCGTCCTGCCGTTTTCTCACCGCCGCCTCGTCCAGCAGGGGCCGGAGAATCCACTCCCGGAGGGTCCGCCGCCCCATGGGCGACCGGCACCGGTTCAGGGTGCCCCACAGGGAGGGACCGCCTTCGTCAAGCAGTTCCAGGTTCCGCTGGGTGGTCACGTCCAGGTGGAGATACTCCCTCGGCCTCAGGGGGTAGATCCGCCGCACGTGGTTCACCGCGCCGAACTGGGTCTCGGAGAAATACTTCAGGGCCGCCGCGGCGCACCCCGCAGAGGGGCTGTTGTCCTCCACGCCGAAGGAAGCCAGGGAGGCCACGCCCCACTGGTCCGCCAACCACCGGGTGCCGGACACGGGGCTGAAGAATTCCTCGGGGCGGGAGATGGGGAAAAACCCGGAGAGCATGGGAAGAGTGCCGGAGACGCAGAAATTCGCCGGAAAGAGAAGTTCGCCGGGGGCGAAGGAGGCCACCAGGGACGCCGCCTCGCCTGGGGGGAAGATCCCCGCCTCCAGGCGCCCCGTCTCCGCCGAGAGCAGGGCTGCGGCAATATCCTTGCCCGCCCGGGCCACGGCCGCCAGCCGTCCGCCCGTTCCCGCGTCCTCGGGCACGAAGGTCCCCGGGGTGACGATGCGGACCACCTGCCGGTCCACCAGCGTCTTTCCGTCCGGCTCCCCGATCTGCTCGCAGATGGCCACCTTGCACCCCGCCCGGACAAGCCGCCCGAGGTAGGCGTTCACCGCGTGCCACGGCACCCCCGCCATGGGGATGCTCTTCGACGGGTCCCTGGCGGTCAGGGTGATGTCCAGGATCTCCGAGGCCTTCCGGGCGTCGTCGAAGAACATCTCGTAAAAGTCGCCCATGCGGAAGAAGAGGATGCAGTCGGGGTAGAGGGCTTTCCATTCGGTGTACTGGGAGAGCATGGGGGTCATCTTCACCCCCGGGGGGAGCTGGGTCATGAAACGCCTCCGCACCGGCGGTCGAGCCAGCTCTGGAGAATGAGGGCCGCAGCCACCTTGTCCACCTTTCCCTTCCGGTTTTTGCGGGACACATCCCCTTCCAGGAGGGCCTGCTGGGCAATGGACGTGGAGAAGCGCTCATCGTGGAGCACCACCTTCAGGTCAGGGTACCTGTTCCCGAGCATGGCAGCGCACTCCTCTATCCTCAGGGCCTCCGGCCCCCGGGTCCCGTTGGTCCTGATGGGGATGCCGAGCAGCAGCATTTCGGGGTCGTACTGGGCCACCAGGGCGTCCAGTTCCTCGAGCCATGCTCCTTCCGCAGGCAGAACGGCGATCCCCTGGGCGAACATCCCCAGGGGATCGCTGACCGCCACGCCGATTCTCACTGTTCCGATATCGAGGGCAAGAATTCGTCTCATCAGCTTCGGATCTGTCCCTCCACCCATCCCTGGAAGGCTTCGAACACCTTCGGCAGGGCCGCCGGGTCCTTTCCTCCGCCCTGGGCGAGGTTCGGCCGTCCGCCGCCGCCGCCGCCGAGCATTTTCGACGCCTCCCTGACGATCTTCCCGGCGGACACACCCTTTTCCACCGCCATGTCGTCCGCCATGGAGACAACCTGCACGTTGTCGCCGTCCACCGACGCAAGAAGGATCACGAGGGCATCTTCCCTCTTCCCGTTCTTCAGCCTGTCGCCTATCTCCCGGAGCGCATCGGCGCCGACGGCCCCGAAGCTGCCGTACACACCCTGAACTCCCTCGGGGAGGGCGAACCAGTGAAGGGATTCCTGCAGTCCCGCGCTCAGGGCATTCATCTTCTCCTCGTCGCGCTTTCTCCTCAGGACCTTCACCTCGGCCTGGAGCTGCTCCACCTTCTCGAGCACGGCGTTTTCGTCCACCGCGAGCATGGCGCCGAGGTCATTCACGTGCCGCCACAGCTTCTGGAAGAGCCTGACGGCCACCAGTCCCGTGACGGCGGTTATCCTGCGCGTCCCGGAGCCGATGCCCTCCTCGCGGAGGATCTTGAAGCACCCGATCTCTCCCGTGGACGCCACGTGAAGGCCGCCGCAGAGCTCCGCCGAAAAGTCCGGAATCCTGACCACCCGCACCACGTCGCCGTACTTTTCCTCGAAGAGCGCCTTCGCCCCCATCTCCCGGGCATGCTCCATGTCGCTCTCTTCCACCGTAAGGTCCGAATTTTCCAGGATGCGGGCGTTCACTTCCATTTCGACGGCAATAAGCTGCTCTCTGGTCATGGCCTCGAAGTGGGTGAAGTCGAACCGCAGGCTGCTCTCCCCCACAAGGGAGCCCGACTGCCGCACATGGCCGCCCAGCACGCGGCCCAGGGCCTCGTGAAGCAGGTGCGTGGCCGTGTGGTTTCTCCTGACGGCGCGCCGCCGTTCGTCGTTCACGCACGACCGCACCGGGTCGCCCACCGCCAGGCTTCCGGAGAGAACCTTCACCTTGTGGACCACAAGCCCCCTGCAGCGGATCACCGTATCGGTCACTTCGGCCTTGCCGCCCGCAGATGAGAGCACTCCGGTGTCGCCCACCTGTCCGCCCTTCTCGCCGTAGAAGGCCGTGGAGTCGAGGATGATCTCCCCCTCCATCCCTTCCTCCAGGGAATCCGCTTCCTCTCCGTCCACGATGATGGCGGCCACGGAGTTCTCCGATTCAGCCATCGCGTACCCCGTGAAAGGCGTATCCCCGAGGCGTTCGTTCAGCTCGCTGTACACGTCGCCCGCCAGGGCGCTCCGCTTCTGCTTGCTCGAAGCCCGGGCGCGCTCCCGCTGGGCCGTCATCTCCCGGTCGAAGCCCGCCCTGTCCACGGTAAAGCCGTTCTCGTCGGCGATCTCCATGGTCAGCTCCAGGGGGAAACCGTAGGTATCGTAGAGCACAAAGGCCACGTCGCCGGGAAGCTCGGTCCGTCCGGCGCCCCTCAGCCTGGCGACTTCGCCGTCAAGGAGTTCCGTTCCCTGCTCGAGGGTCCGGCCGAAGCGCTTCTCCTCCACGTCGATGATCTGCTCCACGGTCAGGCGGTTGTCGATGAGTTCCCGGTAGGGGTCCCCCATCAGGCCGATCACGTCGGGAAGGAAATCGAGCAGGAAGGGACGGTCCACGCCGAGAAGGCGGCCGAACCTGGCGGCCCGCCGCAGCAGCCTCCGGAGCACGTAGCCCCTGCCGTCGTTGGAGGGCAGGATGCCGTCGGCGATCATGAAGGCCACCGAGCGGACATGGTCAGCGATCACCCGAACCGCAAGGTCGGTCTTCGGGCTGTAGCCGTAGTGGATGCCGCCCATGGCGCAGGCCCGCTCGATCATGGGCATGAACAGGTCCGTCTCGAAGTCGGTCCGCACCCGCTGGACGATGGACGTCAGCCGCTCGAGCCCCATGCCGGTGTCGATGTTCTTCTTCGGCAGGGGTACCAGGGTTCCGTCCTTCTGAAGGTCAAACTGGGTGAACACGTGGTTCCAGATCTCCAGGTACCGGTCGCAGTCGCACCCCACGGCGCACTCCGGCCTGCCGCATGAAAACTCCGGCCCCTGGTCGTACATGATCTCCGAACAGGGACCGCAGGGGCCCTGGTTCCCCATGAACCAGAAATTGTCGTCCTTCCCGAAACGGAAGATGCGCTGGTCGGGAATGCCCACGAGCTTGTGCCAGGTGTCGTAGGCCTCATCGTCGTCCTCGTAGATGGTCACCGACATGCGGTCCGGCTCGAGGCCGATCACTTCGGTAAGGAACTCCCATCCCCAGGTGATGGACTCCTTCTTGAAATAGTCCCCCCAGGCGAAATTCCCCAGCATCTCGAAAAAGGTGTGGTGCCGGGCCGTGCGGCCCACGTTGTCGATGTCGTTGGTCCTGACGCACTTCTGGGAGGTCACCGCCCGGGGCGCCTCGGGCTTCTGGATGCCGAGGTAGTAGGGCTTGAAGGGCACCATTCCCGCAATGGTGAACAGCAGGGAAGGATCGTCGGGAATGAGCGAAAAGCTCGGGAAATGTTTGCTCCCCTTGGACACCCAGAAATCAATGAATAGCGAACGTATTTCCTTGCCTGATCTCCACTGCATGAATATTCTTCCTCCCTGATTGCTGTCTATGGCCAGTTTGTCATCCTGAGGCCGGCTCTTTGGCCGAAGGATCTCGCTTTTTTGTCATCCTGAGGCCGGCTCTTTGGCCGAAGGATCTCGCCTTTTTGTCATCCTGAGGCCGGCTCTTTGGCCGAGGGATTAAGCCTTTCTGTCATCCTGAGGCCGGCTCTTTGGCCGAGGGATTAAGCCTTTCTGTCATCCTGAGGCCGGCTCTTTGGCCGAAGGATCTCGCCTTTTTGTCATCCTGAGGCCGGCCCTTTGGCCGAGGGATTAAGCCTTTCTGTCATCCTGAGGCCGGCCCTTTGGCCGAAGGATCTCGGGGTTGGGTCTGAAGGCCCTAAGACCAGATCCTTCCCCTCCGGGGACGCGATCGCTCCGCTCAGGATGACACCCTCTCTGTCATCCTGAGGCCGGCCCTTTGGCCGAAGGATCTCGGGGTTGATTCTGAATGAAGTCAAATACGAGATCCTTCACTTCGTTCAGGATGACAAATCTTCTGTCATCCTGAGGCCGGCTCTTTGGCCGAAGGATCTCGGGGTTGATTCTGAATGAAGTCAAATACGAGATCCTTCACTTCGTTCAGGATGACAAATCTTCTGTCATCCTGAGGCCGGCCCTTTGGCCGAAGGATCTCGGGGTTGATTCTGAATGAAGTCAAATACGAGATCCTCCCCCTCCGGGGACGCGATCGCTCCGCTCAGGATGACACCCTCTCTGTCATCCTGAGGCCGGCCCTTTGGCCGAAGGATCTCGCCTTTTTGTCATCCTGAGGCCGGCCCTTTGGCCGAAGGATCTCGCCTCTCTGTCATCCTGAGGCCGGCCCTTTGGCCGAAGGATCTCGCCTTTTTGTCATCCTGAGGCCGGCTCTTTGGCCGAAGGATCTCGGGTTGATTCTGAATGAAGTCAAATACGAGATCCTCCCCCTCCGGGGACGCGATCGCTCCGCTCAGGATGACACCCCAGGCTCCTCGGGCTTCGCCCTTCGGAATGACAAGCTACTACAACACCCCTACCCCTTCAGCAGATTATCGCGCATTTCCCTCGCCTTGGCGAGGATTTTCTCCGCGTCCGCACCCGGAAACCTCCCGTCCCGGTACAGCCATTTCCCGGCGACCATGGTTCCCGTCACATCGGCGGAGCTTCCGGCATACACGAAGAACTGGGCTGCGTTTTCCCCGTCGATCCCCACGTACTCCGGCCTGTCCAGGTCCACCATCACGAAGTCGGCGGCCCAGCCTTCCCGGATCATCCCCTTCTTTTCAAACCCCAGGGCTTCCGCCCCCTCGAAGGTGGCCATTCGCAGCACATCCCTGGCGGGAACGGCGGTGGGGTCCTTCGCGATCCCCTTATGGACAAGCGCCGCGGACCGCATCTCCCCCCACACGTCGAGGCGGTTGTTGCTGGCCGCGCCGTCGGTGCCAAGGGCAATTTTCCTTGTCTTTTCCATCATGCCCGGCAGGTTCATCATGCCGCTGCCCAGCTTCTGGTTGCTCTTCGGGTTATGGGCGACGGTCATCCGGGAGAAATCCACCTCGTTCAGGACGGCGGGGTCGAGCCACACGCAGTGGGCCAGCACCGCCTGCTGGACCTCCGGCAGGCCCGCCTCCCTGAGATATTCCGCCGGGGTCATTTTCATCTCGTCTTTCAGGTAGCCGGTCTCCCACTCCGCCTCCAGGAAATGGAAGTGGATCCCCAGGTTCCGGTCCTTCGCCGCCGCCACGATCTCCTTCAAAAAGGGCAGAGGCACCGTGTAGGGAGCGTGGGGGGCGAGCTGCACCGTGACGAACTCCTCCCTGCCCTTCCAGGTCTCGGCAAGCAGTAGGCCTTCATCCAGCTTCACCTTCTCCGGTCCCACGATGCCCCGGCTGACGGCGCACTTCATGCCCATCTCCAGGGACGCCTCCACCACTGAATCCATGAAAAAATACATGTCGCCGAAGGCCGTTATGCCGTTCGCCGCCATCTCGAGCAGGGCGAGCATGGTGCCCCAATAGACGTGCTCACTTCTGAGCTTCGCCTCGGCGGGCCAGATTTTCTCCTTCAGCCACTCCATGAGAGGAGCCTCTTCGCCGATCCCCCGCAGCAGGCTCATGGCCGCATGGGTATGGGCATTCACAAAGCCAGGAAGAAGGGCGGACTTCCCTCCGCCGTCCACTGTTTCCGCAGCGGGGGGATTCCAGTCCGGCGCCCCGATGGAAACGATCCGGCCGCCCTCCACCATCACCGAACCGTACCGGGCCGACTCCATTCCGCCGTCACAGAGCAGAAAGTTTTTCAGCAGAAGGGCCATGTCATTCCACCCAGCTCTTCATATACTCTTCCTGTTCGGGGCTCATCCTGTCCAGCCGGATGTTCAGCGAGGCGAGCTTCGCCTCCATGACCGCCCTGTCGATGGCCTCCGGCACGTCATAGAGCCCCGGTTTCAGGGTGTTCTTCGCCAAAAAGACGGCGGACTCGAGCTGCAGGGCGAAACTCAGGTCCATGATCTCGATGGGGTGGCCGTCAGCGCAGGCCAGATTCACCAGCCGTCCCTCGCCGAGAAGGTGGATGCGCCTGCCGTCCTTCAGGGTGTAGGTCTCCACGCCGGGGCGGGCCTCCTCCACCGAGGACGAAAGGTCGAGGAGGTCGGGCTTGCAGATCTCCACGTCGAAGTGCCCCGCGTTGCCGAGGAGCACCCCGTCCTTCATCTTTTCGAAATGCTCCCGCCGGATGACCCTCGTGTTTCCCGTGAGGGTCAGGAAGATGTCCCCCCGGGACGCGGCGTCGTCCATGGAGGCCACTTCATAGCCGTCCATGAGAGCCTCGAAGGCGCGGTGGGGGTCGATCTCCGTCACGATCACCCTGGCGCCCATAGCGGAGGCCCGCATGGCCACTCCCCTGCCGCACCAGCCGTACCCGGCGATCACCACGTTCTTTCCCGCCACCAGCATGTTCGTGGTGCGGAGGATGCCGTCCATCACCGACTGTCCCGTGCCGTACCGGTTGTCGAAGAGGTACTTGCTGTGGGCGTCGTTCACCGAAATCATGGGGAAGGCCAGCACACCCTCATTGGCCATGGACTTCAGACGCTTCACCCCGGAGGTGGTCTCCTCGGAGCCGCCCCGGATCCCCGGCAGCAGATCCCGCATCTCGCTGTGCACCATGGCAACCAGATCCGCCCCGTCGTCCACAATGATGTTCGGCTTCACGGACAGGGCGGAACGCACGTTCTCGAAATATTCCTCCGTGGTCATGCCGTGTCGGCTGAAGACGGACACGCCGTTCTCCACCAGGGCGGCGCAGATGTCGTCCTGGGTGGAAAGGGGGTTGCTCCCGGCGGCGGTCACCTTCGCGCCCAGATCCTTCAGAAGGATCAGCAGGCAGGCCGTCTTCGCCTCCAGGTGAAGGCACGCGGAGATCACCGTTCCCGCGAGGGGCTGCTCCTTCCGGTATTTCTCCTCCAGCAGCCGCAGAACGGGCATATACTGCTTCGCCCACCGTATTTTCTTTTCACCGGAAGGGGCAAGGCCCCGGTCCGCGATCTTGTAGTCCATGACTTTAGTCCTCCTTGGGGAAAAGAGCCGATATGGCCGGGCCGTAGGGCGGCCGAAGCACACCCTTTTCGGTAATGACGGCGGATATGAGGTCGCCGTCCGTCACGTCGAAGGCCGGGTTCCACACGGTATAGTCGTCGGGGAGCATGCCGCCTCCCGGAAGGCGCTTCACTTCCTCGGCCTTCCGCTCCTCGATGGGGATCTCCCGTCCCGAGGGGAGGCCAGGGTCTATGGTGGTCAGCGGCGCCGCCACGTAAAAGGGGATGCCGTGATGACGGGCGAGCACCGCCAGGGGATAGGTACCGATCTTGTTGGCCGTATCGCCGTTTCCGGCGATTCGATCGGCGCCGACGATTACGGCGTCGATTCCGCCCTTCTTCATCAGGCTTCCGGCCATATTGTCGCAGATGAGGGTCACGTCGAAACCGTCCTCGAGAAGCTCCCATACCGTGAGGCGGGCTCCCTGCAGCACGGGGCGGGTCTCGCAGGAAAAGACCTTTACGTCCTTCCCCGCCTCCCGGGCGGAGCGGATGACCCCCAGGGCCGTTCCATGGCCCCCCGTGGCCAGTGCCCCGGCATTGCAGTGGGTGATCACAGTGCATGCCGGCGGAAGCAGTTCGGCCCCGGCCCTGCCCATGGCCCGGTTGCATTCCAGGTCGTCGGCGAGGATCATCCCCGCTTCGGCGAGGAGATTCTCGAAAAGGCCGTCGTCGGGAAGGGAGGCCATGGTTTCCTCCATCCGGCGGAGAGCCCAGAAGAGGTTCACCGCCGTGGGGCGGGTCCGTACAAGGCGCATGGACGCGTCCAGGGCCGCCGTCCGCCCGTCCCTGGACGCCATGGCGACGCCGAAGGCGGCGGCTATGCCGATGGCAGGCGCGCCCCGGACGGCGAGGGTCTCAATGGCCACGGCCACGTCGTCGGCGGTGGTGCATTCGAGGAACATCACCGCACCGGGAAGCACCCGCTGGTCGAGAATATAAAGCCGGTTGTTTTTCCAGTACAAAACCGGAGGAACCATGAGAAACCTCCTTGTGAAAGCTGATTGTCTTTGTTTGTCATCCTGAGGAGCGTTATTTATCTGTCAACCTGAGGAGCGCAGCGACGAAGGATCTCGGGTTGAAGACTGTCAAGAATCAAGAGCAGATCCTTCGCTCCGCTCAGGATGACAAGCAAAACCTGGAGCTCTCAACTGCGAGATCCTTCCCCTCCGGGGACGCGATCACTTCGTTCAGGATGACAAGCATGGATCCCGCTTCGCTCGGGATGGCACCCTCTTTGTCATCCTGAGGAGCGCAGCGACGAAGGATCTCGGGTTGAGGACTGTCAAGAATCAAGAGCAGATCCTTCCCCTCCGGGGACGCGATCGCTTCGCTCGGGATGGCAAGCATGGATCCCGCTTCGCTCGGGATGGCACCCGCTTTGTCATCCTGAGGAGCGCAGCGACGAAGGATCTCGGGTTGAGGACTGTCAAGAATCAAGAGCAGATCCTTCCCCTCCGGGGACGCGATCACTTCGCTCAGGATGACAACCATGGATCCCGCTTCGCTCGGGATGGCACCCTCTTTGTCATCCTGAGGCCGGTTTTTGGCCGAAGGATCTCGGGGTGAGGCTCCTCCAGAAACAAGAGCAGATCCTTCCCCTCCGGGGACGCGATCACTTCGTTCAGGATGACAAGCATGGATCCCGCTTCGCTCGGGATGGCACCCGCTTTGTCATCCTGAGGAGCGCAGCGACGAAGGATCTCGGCTTGAGGACTGTCAAGAATCAAGAACAGATCCTTCCCCTCCGGGGATGCTGTGCGATCGCTCCGCTCGGGATGACAAAACCCTTCGCTCAGAAGGGCACCGGTTACGCTCCCCGCTGCCTTCGCAAAGACACCCCCGACACTATCGCAGCGGCGTCGCCGTCGGCGAACCGCAGGTTTACCCCGTCGCCTTCCGAGAGCATTCCGGCGGAGGTCACGGGTACTCCGTCCTTTTCGCAGAGGCTGTACCCCCGGTCGAAGACCTTCAGGGGCGAGAGGCTGTTCATGGACGCACCGAGAGCGGCGATCCGTTCCCCGGCAGCAGCCACGGCCCTTGCTCCCGCAGCCCCGAGCCTGGAGGCGAACAACTCAGCGCCGGAAACCCGGAGGGCGATTTCCCGTTCCGCCACGGTCCTTCCCCTGTCCTGAAAGGAGGCCAGGTCCTTTTCAAAGGACCGGACTTCCCTGTCCATGGCCGACCGGAGAAGGCGGTGCTTCTGGGCGAGGGAGACAAGAATATCAGCCGAGTCGGGAAAAACCCGCTCCGCCGCTGCCGACGGGGTCGCCGCCCGGACGTCCGCCGCCCTGTCGCTCAGGGTCTCGTCGATTTCGTGCCCCACGCCGGATACCACAGGAAGGGGACAGTTCCGGACCGCCCGGACCACCCGCTCGTCGTCGAAGGGAGTGAGGTCGTCCCTGCTGCCTCCGCCCCGAACCAGGAGGACGCACTCGGCCCCTTCAACCCTTCCGGCATTCGCGAGGGCCGAGCAGATCTCCCCGGGCGCCTCGTACCCCTGCACCTGGGCCGGAACCACCACCAGGGCGCAGGAAGGCATCCGCTTTCCCGCCACCGCAATCACGTCCCGGAGGGCGGCCCCCGTGCGGGAGGTCACCACGGCGACCTTTTCGGGAAATAGCGGCAAAGGACGCTTGAGCCGCACGTCGAAAAGCCCTTCTGCTTCCAGCCGCTGTTCAAGTTCGAGCCGGGCCCGTTCCGCGGCTCCCTGCCCGAGAGGCATCAGGCGGCGGACGATGAGCTGGTAGGCTCCCCGGGGGGGATACAATGAAACGGCCCCTTCGGCAAGGACTTCGTCGCCGTTTCGGGGCCATTGGGGAACATAGGGGAGATAATTCCGGAAGAGAGCGCAGGAAATACGGCTCTCCCCGCCCATGAGCGTAAAGTAGACGTGGCCGCTGGTATGCTTCTTCAGCTCCGCCAGTTCCCCCTTCACGACCACCGACTGCAGGACGGGGTCCTGAAGCAGAAGGGACGAAATGCGGAACGTCAGTTCGTCAACTGTCAGCTGGTGGAGTTTCCGTTCCGTCATGGGGCAGCTCCTGTTCCTTCGCTTCCGATCCTCCGTCCGTGCCTTCGGGATACAGAGCCCGGACAATGCGGCCCAGCACGCCGTTGACGAATTTTCCGGACTCCTCGGCACCGAAGGTCTTGGCGAGCTCCACGGCCTCCGAGATCGCCACAGGAATGGGGATCATGTTCGACATGACCGACTCGAAAATGGCCATCCTGAGAGCCGCCCTGTCCACCGCCAGCATCCGTTCGGGCCGCCAGCCCGTGACGTGTTCCCGGATGAGATCGTCGATCTCCCTCCGCCGTTCCCACGCGCCGCATGTCAAAATTCGGGCATATTCCTGAATCTCCGGGTCATCCTCCGCGGGAAAAAGCTCCAGCGCCTGTTCCGGGGTCTGGCCCCTGCGCAGATCCAGCGAATACAACAGCTGAAGCGCCATCTCCCGGGAACGATGACGCTTCTGCGGCAAAAACGTGCGAATCAATCCATTACCTCCCAGCAATGCCCTTCAGTTTCTCCAGAATCCGCTCGCCTTTCTCGGACATAAGAAAAACGGTGCCAAAATAAAAAACCGCCCCCCAGAAAAGGGTCCAGAAGAAGGGCCGAAAACCTACCATGAACAGCACGGCGATCGCCGCGCCGAGCAGAGCCCATGCCAGGGGCTTCCTGGCGAGGGCGGACAGTTCTGCCACCGGATCGAAGGGAGTTTTCTCCACCTCGACCCATGATATCCTCACGGAGAAACCCAGTTTCTCCAGCTCTCTGCGAATCCTCCCCTCGGCCGTTTCCATGCCGGGAGGGGTCTGCCCCTTGGGGTAGGAGAGCATGACATAAAGACAATCCTCGCCTGCGGGAAGGGAAACGAGATCACAGTTGAAAGGCTTCGTCAGGTATCGCCTGACGAACTGCCGCATCCCCGCCGCAGAGACCGACACGCCGCCGAGGGTATTCCGCTTCCAGAATAAGTACATATCCACCACCCCTATAAGGAGAAGGGCCGGTCATACATAAAGGAGGGCCGGCCCTCTCAAGGTCCTTCGCTAAAGCTGTTCCACCTCGGGCGGAATCGGTTTCTCGACTTTTTCGGCTTTTCCCGGCTTTTCCGGCTTCACGGCCGTTTCGGTCTCCTCTTCGTCCTCAGCATCGACAAAGGGTTCCGACACACTCACGGGAGGCTCGTACGCCGCGGGCTTCTCTTCTTCGGGCGCAGGCTCGGGGGCAGGCGCCGGAATGGGCTTGTCCTGGAAGTAAATACCCTGGACGTTAATGTTCACGGCCTTGACATCATAGCCGGTAAACTGCTCAAGGGTCTTCTTGATTGCTTCCTGCACATCCCACGCGGCGTCAGGAATGCGAAGACCGTATTTCACCAGCAAATAGACGTCCACGGTCACCACGGGGGGGAACTTGTCCTCCACGGAAACGCGGATACCGTCGCTGGCCTTTCTGCCGATGCCGAGCTTTGAGGCTATTCCGGGGCTCGCCGGCTGCACGCCGGGAATTGTTGTAAGGGTCTTCTTGGCCAGCTCCATGATCACTTCTTCGCTGATATGGATGCTGCCGTTCACAGAAGAAATCTCGTCGGGACCTCCCTGTTCAGCCATCTCGCTCAGTCCGCCTTCCGGCCGTCCGATTTCGTCCATTTCCGGTTCCTGCGATTTGTACATCTCACTCATTGCGAGACCTCCCTTCCTGAATTGCGTGGTGATTTACCGGTTCTGCTGCGGGAATTCCTTTCCGCAGCCTGGGCACTGAAGGGCTTCGTCCTCTTCGTACTCCTCGGGCTGGTAATAGAAGATATATCCGCAGGACGGGCACGTCACCGAAAGATAGCTCTCGTCGAAAGTATCCTCGTCTTCGTCTTCGTCCTCATCCTCGTCATCCTCGTCCTCTTCGTCGCCGTAGACCTCTCCGCTGCACTCCGCGAAGGCTCTTTCCAGCGCGTCGAGGTCCTCGTCGAGAAGGGCGCAGTCATCCGCCAGGTCCTCGTAAAGATCTCTCTGCTCCTCGATCAGCACGCCCTGTTCGGCGACTTCCTGGGAAAGCGCGTCGAGAGCATCCACCAAGCCGGCGAAAATCTTGTTCTGCCCCTCATCCTTCACAGGACCCAAACCGTCAAGCAGCCCCTTGAGATAGGCTATTTTCTCCCGTGCGCTCATCTTCATTACCTCCCTTTGTCCGTCTTATTTTTTTGCCCGCTCGAGATACTGACCTGTGCGGGTGTCGACGATAATTGTATCATCCACGTTGATGAAGAGAGGAACGGTGATGGTGATGCCCGTTTCGAGCTTTGCAGGCTTGCCGCTGCTCGAGACGGTATCGCCCTTGAAGCCGGGAGGAGTGTCGATCACCTTCATCTCCACGCTCTTGGGAATCTCGATCCCCATGATCTTTCCCTCGAAGAACTCGATCTGGACCTCCATGTTCTCCACAAGATAGTCCGCCACCGTACCCAGGACTTCCCTGGTGATGGGGAGCTCGTCATAGGTGGAAAGATCCATGAAGATGTAGTCGTCGCCGCTCATGTAGCTGAACTGGGCGGGTTTCTCGTCGAAAATGATCCGTTCGAACCGTTCGCCGGACCGGAAGGAGTTCTCGATGATAGAGCCGGACTCGAGGTTTTTCATCTTCGTCCGGACGGTGGCCCCGCCGCGCCCCATCTTGTGGTGCTGAAAATCGATAACTTCCCAGATGCCTTCCTGCCAGCGGATCTTCATCCCCGTGTAGAAATCCGAGGTATCCACAACCTGCGCCATAACACCCAACCTCCCACAATGTACAGCAAATTAAAGTAAAATCAAGGGGTATTCCGCCGGGGGCGAACCGACCCCAAAACCTTTCACATTATACAGGCAACTTGGTTCCTGCGCTACGGAAGGCTTTTGTTTGGGCTGTCATCCCGAGCGGAGCCCTGTTGTCATTCCGAGCGGAGCGATCGCGCAAGTTTGCCCTTTGCCTGTCATCCTGACGGCGTGCTTTTCCGCCGGAAGGATCTGCTCTTGATTCTAAAGCTCCTCAACCCCGAATCAACCCCGAGATCCTTCGTCGCAAAACCCGCTCCTCAGGATGACAAACAAGGGCAAGCCCGAGATTCCTCCCCTCCGGGGACGCGATCGTCGCATAAACCTCGATTTTGCTGTCATCCTGAGCGGAGCGATCGCGCAAGTTTGCCCTTTGCCTGTCATCCTGACGGCGTGCTTTTCCGCCGGAAGGATCTGCTCTTGATTCTAAAGCTCCTCAACCCCGAATCAACCCCGAGATCCTTCGTCGCAAAACCCGCTCCTCAGGATGACAACGATTGTTTCACCCTGAGCAGAGGAATCTTGTTTTGGTGTCATCCTGAGCGGAGCGATCGCGTCCCCGGAGGGGAAGGATCTGCTCTTGACTCTCAACAGCCTCAACCCCGAGATCCTTCGTCGCAAAACCCGCTCCTCAGGATGACAGCGATTATTTCACCCTGAGCAGAGCGAGGAATCTTGTTTTGCTGTCATCCTGAGCGGAGCGAAGGATCTCGCTTTTGAGAAAACCCAGAACCAAGAACAGATCCTTCGTCGCAAAACCCGCTCCTCAGGATGACAGAACAAAAGGCAACCATCAAAAAAACACGCCCTCCGGAGGAACCCGGAGGGCGCAGTGTGCACCAGCCTATTTCAGAACGAGCTTCTCCACCGTGGTGTCAGGGATCTCAAGGATGTAGGGAATGACGATCATGGCCACTTCCGTCTTGTCCCTGGTTTCCGACTTGTACTTGAACAGCTCTCCCAGGAGGGGAATGTCGCTCAGCAGGGGAACCCTGTGCCTTTCGATCTTCTCCTGGTCCTTGTACAGACCGCCCACCACGAAGGGCTCGCCGTCACGGACACGGATATTGGTGGTGACTTCCCGGTTCGTGGTCTGGGGGAACTGTTCGCCCGCCTGGCCCCGGTAGGTGCCGATAATCTCGCCCGTCTCGATCTTCAGTTCGATGGAAACCATCTTGTCGCGGCCGACTACGGGAGTGAACTCCAGGATGGGGCCCACTTCCTTCTCGCTCCAGGTGGGGTTGCCCGCCTCGTCGCGCTCGGAAATGTAGGGGTAGTTCTCCACCAGCTTGATGACCGCCTTCTTGCCGTCGATGGTGATGATGGACGGGTCGGCAAGCACCTTGCCCTTGTTCTTGGTCACCAGGGCCCGCAGACCGAAATCGAGCAGCTTGGTCAGGTTGCCCGAGGCGATGTTCTTCAGGCCGTCGCCGGTGATGGGCGCCAGGGGCGCCGGGCGGTTGTCTCCCGTCTTCGGGTTGTAGTTGGCGGGCTGGTCGGCATAGACGTAGCCCGTTCCGGCTCCGGCGGAGCTGTAGTTGAACCACCACTGGTTGTACACCGCGTCGATGATGGTCTCCAGCTCTTCCTTGCCGCTGTCGGTCACCTCGATGATCCTGGCCTGCAACATGACCTGCCTGCCCGGATGGTCAACCTGCTGCAGCACCCTTTCCACCTCGAGGAACTGCTCCGGCCTGCCGGAAACGTAGAGAGTCCGCAGCCGTTCGTCGATAACCACCTTGCTGACTCCGGCGAGGCCCTGCACCAGGCCGCCCACGGACTTCATGTCAGCGTAGGCGATGCGGTACTGCCTGGTGGACTCCTTGCCGGTGGTCCGCCCGATGCTGTCGGGCGTACCGACGATGATGGTCTTTCCCATGATGGCGTAGCTCATGCCGTACATCCGCATCATGTACCCCATGGCCTCGTTCAGGGGCACGCCCTTCAGGGTCATGGTTACCAGCGTGTTGGGCACCGAGGGATCCGCCACGATGTTCATGTTGGCGTAGGCCCCCAGCATCCGGAAGACGTCCCGGAGCTCCACGTCCCGAAGGTCGAGGGTTACCGGAACGGTCTGAGTGAAGGGGTCTCCCGCCACGGGCGCCGCAGGGGCCTGGGGCTTCAGAAGATCAGCCTGGATGTTCTCCCGCTCCACGAACCCCGAGGTGCTGAGGCGCAGCACATACCTGTTCGAGGGGGCCTTCCCCTCCATGCCCTTCAGCGACATGGGGGAACTCACCCGCATCTTGAAGACCACGTTCTCCCCGCTCTGGTCCGCCCGGACAAGACCCACAAGGGGAAGTCCGAAATCCCGTTCCCACTTCACGGCGGGCAGATAGGCCCCGGCAAGGGTGAAAGTGACCATGTCCGTGCCAAGGGTATCCACCTCGGGAAGAGGAAGAGACGTTCCCTTCAGCTCGACGATGATGCTGTCGGAACCGAGCTGGCGGACCATGAGCCCGCCCACGGGAGGCAGATGGGCATAGGAGGGCTTTTCTTCGGCCAGTGCAGGAAAATCAGCCGAAAATGCCCCGAAACCGACCAGTGCGAACACCAAAAGGATGAATATCTTCGACAACGTTCTCATAGTATAAAATCCCCCTCTAGAGTCCCGGAGCGAGGTCCAGATTCTTTCCGGACCAGTTGACCGTCACCTTGTCCGGCCCTATCCGGACGACCTTCCCCTCGCCGTTGCTGAAGGAGTATCCGCTTCGTACAATGATCCCCGTGCCCACTCCCTCGATATCCATGATGGCCATGGACTGCTTGCCCGCGACCATGATTGCCCGGACGAACATGATGGGCGGAATCTTCTCCCGCACGTAGGTGGGTATGACCTGGTCCTCGCCGCCCACCGTCACCGAACCCTCGCCGACCGCCTGGGAGGCTACCGTCACCTTCATGGTGGGGATGAAGGGCTGCCGTGAAGCCTCGATAACCGCGCTCGCAAGGGTAAGGCTCCGGGTGCGGGTATCCACCGCGGTCCTGAAATCGCCGATCACCTTGTCCAGCCGCTGGGCGTCTTTTTCCGACTGGCTCTCGATGGGCGGGATGGTGATGGGCTCCTCATGGTTCAGTTCAATATACTGGCGGAACATATACCCCGACCAGCCGCATCCCGCAAGGAGCAACAGCACCGCTATGGTCCTCAGAATGCGGTATCCGCCTTCCCCGGCCACGAGCCTGGAGGTGAATCCTTCGCTGCGGAGTTCGTCAACCACGGCCATCACCTACTTCTTCAGGACGGACTGGATGACCGCGACGCCCTTCGCGTTCTCCCCGTCCACGGAGTTCATGGCAACGGACGCCACGCGCACCGCCACCTTCAGGTTCCGCCAGTCCGCAAGGGTTCTGACGAAAGAGTAATAGGGACCCTCGAAATCGATCTGCACGCCGCTTCTGCCCGCAGGAGTGTTCGCCGGCTTCACCACGTTGCTCCTGACGCCGTTCTTGGTCAGCTCCTGCTGTACCCATGCGTAGAAATCGACCTCGTTCTCAGGAATGCCGAGCTGGTATTTCTCAAGCTGGGCGATGGCCCTCTTGTAGACGTCGATCTGCTTCATCTGCTCCCGCGCCTGCTGGTCCAGTTTCATGCTCCGGGTCTTGAGTTCGCGAATCTCGGTCTTCAGGCCCTTCATTTCGTTGATGTAAAAATACTGTCCGTAGGCGAGACCGCCCACGATGAGAAGAAAAATAAGAAAAAACAGTCCGTCCTTCTTTGCCGAGTTCACCGGATTCCCCCTCCTTCCCCGGGAGTTCTTGCCGAAATGCCGGCGAGATCCCTGAGCATGCACGAAAGGGTGAAATCAACCATGGATTCCTGGTTTTTGACCACCCTGGTGGTCACCGGGAAATCAACCGTGGCCACCACGCCCGCGTCCAGAAGCCCCTTGGCGAACTCCACCACATCGTTCTCAACGTAGGCGTTGCCCTTGATGGTGGCCTTCCCCGGGACCACCGTCACGGAGGAAATCCACACCCCCAGGGGGAGGGACGTCTCGATGGAGTTCAGGAACTCCAGGGCCGGAAGCTCTTCCTGCAGCAGCTTCAGGGCCGAAACATACACCGCCTCCACGCCGGCGAGCCGCTTGATCTCGTTGGACATCTTCAGGTTCTGCGCCTGCTGAATGGCCACCTGGTCGTTCAGCATGGCCACCTGGGCGCCCATTCCGCTCACCTTCAGGAAGGCAAGGCCGAAGGTCACTCCCCCAACCAGGACAAAGGCAAGGAAAAGCGACACCAGCAGAACCCTCGCGGCATTCACCTTTCTTCTGCGGGCCTCCACCAGTGAGCGGGGCCGCAGGTCCAGTTTCACCTTCATAGTAAATCCCTCACCGCCAATCCGATGGCCGCTTCCCAACCGCTGTTGCCGTCGTCGGGTTCCGCAATGCCCCAGGTCTCCCACACGTTCATCTTCAGCGTCTTCAGCCCCGTTGCAGCCTCGAGAGCCTCCTGCAGCCTGCTGTCCTTCCCGTATCCACCTCCAAGCATAAGCAGATCGACCACCAGTTCGCGATACTGGTTCTTGACGAAGGTAAGGGTATTGCCTATCTCCCGGACGAGGGGCCCATAATCCCGCTCCCCCTCCCCTACGGTGGGGATGTCGATGAGGGACGTCCTGTACAGGATGCCGTTGTCCTTGTAGCCCAGCACGAGCTGGGTAACTTCCTTCTCGGCGAAGATGGAAAGGTACCCCTCGGCGTAGGCCGATACAGGCCCGAGGCCTGCCCTGAACATGGCCACATTCAGGGGTTCGATGCCCGCCAGGGTCATACCCGCCGAAGAAGCCACTCTCATCAGGGACTCCACCGTCCGGAGCCTGCACGCCGCCACCAGGACCGACATCTTGCCGCCTTCGAGGTTCACCGGGTTGTCCACCCGGGCGATATCAACGGCCGCGTCCGAGAACGCGTAGGGGAAGAACTTCTCGAAGTCCCACTTCAGCGCCTCTTTGGCGTCCTCCATCTCCATCGCGGGCATCTCGATGACCCTGATCAGGATATCCCTGGAAGGTACTCCCAATGTGACAGGGGCTTTGAAGCCTCCGCCAAGGCTGCCGCCCAGGTTCTCGAAGGCGGGAAGCAGAGCTCCCACGTCGGAGAGGGAATCCTTCCGTATGGCCGTGCCGCCGGTGGCCGTCTGGACCTTGCGGCGCATCTTCAGCCCCGAAAGATCGCCGTCCAGTTCCACGTACCGCAGGTAATCTTCGTGTAAAGCAAGCGCCGCCCTGTTCTGCGATTTGAAGAATGCCGAAGCGCCCATGTCGCGACTTCCTCCCCGCCTGTATGGATGAAATTCAATGTAACTGCATTATACGCTTTTATTGTAAAAACTGTATAGTTTATCTCAGCAAATCAAAAAGGAATTTTGGAACAAATCAGAACGAAGATGCTTTCACCTGGAGAAGCTTTTTGTTCTCAAAAAGAAGAGTCACACCGGCATGGTGGTATTTTCTGAAAAAGGCAACAGGTTCCAACTCTTCTGTGTTTTCCTCCAGAAAGACAGTCTGTCCGGGTATCCAGAAAAATTTCCGTTCGCCCGATCCTGTTGCTATCACAAGTTCCGGTGGAGTTCTTTCTAATTTTTTCAGGAAACCAGAAACATCTTCCCGAATTTGCTGCTCAGCACAGCAAGGAACAGCGAATAGAAGAATCATTGAAACCAACGCAGCCGCTAGTATAAATTTTCTCATGGTTTCCAGTCCCTCCAGTACGCAGGCTCAGTTTTGGTCGAACTACCACCGGAATCATCAGTCATAATGTTCTCTGGCACATCAAAGACGAGAAGATTTCCGCTGAGACTTATGTTTCCGGTAAATCCGCCAAGAGCGGTCTGCGGATTCGAAGCGTTTGAAAACGCCGTTACTCCAACGTAGACTTTCCCGCCCGTCACTGTAATTCCGCTGATCCTTGTAGCATCCAGCGTAACGTTTTTCTTCCAGGAAGTAATCTCGTCCCCTGTGTAGGTTACAAAACCGCCTAACCCTGTATCCGCTTTCATAATGTAAAAATTGCTTTTTCCGACAAGACAAGGATCCGTATTTGCCGTATAGGTTGCAAAGAAAATATACCCTCTGAACAATACAGGAGGTGTAGAAACAATTTCTCCGGTCCCTAAGGGCAAACGCCATCCGTTTGTAGAAACCGCGACAGAATCGTTGTATTGATCACCCGAGATATTTTCCAGCGGGGGAAGATTCGCCAATGTAAAGGCGGAATCCCCGGCAAGGCTCCTGTTCATGGCGAACACATAGCACTTTCCTTCCTTTTCCCCGAAGAGGAAATCGGGGTCTCCCGTACCCCAGAAAAGCCACTTTCTGTTTTTGATCATGCCGACTTCAAGGGCGTAGGGGATAGTAAACAAGTCGTCCACTGCAGCACCGTCTCCCGGGGTAAAAACTTTCGCAAGGTTCCACTCCGTTGAATCGTATGAACTCAAGTCTCCCTCGAATATGGCGCCGACGTCATCTCCCAGATAGTATTTCCGTATCCTCATGGGCCGCGGCCCGGCTTCGACTGCAAGGGGAGCCACCACAGAACCGAGGTCATTATGGACAATTTCCTTCACCAGTGATCCATCCTTCATATCCAGGACAATCACTGATTTCCCGCCCTCGTCATTTTCGAGAAGCGGACTGTTCTTCGCACCGCCTCCAAAAAGGGCTACCCATTTCGTATCTATTCCTGAAAGGCTTTCAAGGTCAACGGTTCCGATAAACGGAGTGCTTACTGTCAGGCGAAGCTTCCCCGGAACAGAGGAGGACGAAGAATCAACTGAACTGAGAGTCGAGGATGCTGTCCCCGTCCCTCCGATCCATCTCATGAAGGTACTGTTTTCCGTTCGCAGTATCCCTTCTCCGTTCCCGCCGCTGTAGTAGCAATTATTTTCCAGTGCCCAGAGGAACTCGGGTTTTGCGGGATCCGTAATGTCAAGGGTATAGAGTCCTGCCCCCGCTCGGCCCAGGCCGCCGAGAAGTACCGTTTTATAACTGCCGTCCAACAGGATGTCTTCGGCTACGAGAGGACCGTCCAGCAGATATTTGGGTGCTGATTCCTTGACTTCACGCAGCTTATCGTCACTGCCCAGCTTGGTCCCGATCAGCCTCGGGAAATTTAAAACATTCGGAGGGATGAAAGCCCATTCCTCGTTCCCGTTGGCGGAATTGAAGGCATGTACCATGCCGTCGTTGGCATGCATATACACGACACGAGGCCTGATTTTTACCGTGGAATCCTCTGCGAATACACGGTACAGCGGGTCGGTTATCAGGCTTTGCGGAGCACCGACCTCCACAAGGCCTACATGATACGGATCCCCCAGTTTCCAGCGCTGATCTCCGTCTGTTTCATCCCATTCATCGGATCCCAGAACCCATCTTATGAATTTCTTTATTGCAGTATCAGTTATCGAAAGATCCCCGGCAAAAAAGGGTTTCAAAGCAGACGAGTTGACGTCGGAAAAGGCCTTCAGGTTGGTCACAATTTTGCCTGCCGATCCGGTACCCCAATCCGCTGTATAGATATTTCGGTTGTTGTATCCTTTCGACGCGAGAATAGCACCGGCATCTCTTGCACCCTCAACTCCCCAGTTCGTATCAGGAGTCACAACATCACCGGAAATAACGTAACTGGAAAGAAATCCCATCCATTGCTGCACAATTTTTGGCTTGAATCCTGCAGAATAAACTTTTCCGGCTCCCCCGAGCGTCTTCGGAGGGTTGACCAGCGGTGCGCTGCCCGTGGCGGCGATGTCCTGGATAGTCTGGAATATAGTTTTAAAGGCTTCCATCAGTTCAGCCATGTTCTGCGGGAAGAACGCCGTCGCGCTGCCGTTCAACAAACCGTCGTCACCGTAGTCGGCCATATTGTTCAAGGTCGATGCAAGCGTCGTTTGCGTTGATGGATTGATCATTCCAATGACCATGGTTTTTACAGGCCTGGCATTCTCCACCCCAAGGTTGGCATTATAAAGCGTTCTTGTTGCGAGGGCCGTATTGGCGTAACTCTCATAACTGTCTTCACCGTCGGTAAGGACTATAAGCCAGTTATCCTGGCACCATTCAGTAATTGTGGGAGTAGCGCCCCGCACTTTAAAGAAATCAAGGGCGCAATCGACGGCAGAAGTTGAATTGACAATTGAAGCGACCAGGGGAGTACCGCCGTCAGCCCTGAATTCAGGATTTGAGGAGGATTCTGACCCGTCGAACCATTCCCTTATCTTTGCAAGATGCTCAGGTGATTTTGTAGTGGAGGCAAATCCCTCGTGCAGCCTCGCCCTCCTCGTACCATCTGACTTCCAGGTAATCCTTTGAGATGTTCTGCCGTCATAAGGGGTCCAGTTATACCAGTCCGCCCCGCTTCCTGACGAATAGTAATCCTGGTAATACGCGGATAGAGCAAGACGCAGGTCGCCTACCAAAGTCTGATCTCCAAGTATGCGATAGAGTACGTTTTTCAGCGTGTACATCCGACTGTCGTTCGGGTATTTATAGGTATAGCCATTATAATTATAGGTCTCGGTATGGCCGGGGACACGGATGATTTCCAGTCCCTGGGATGAATAAGGTGAATTATTAGGCCTGTCGACTATGTAGCGGTAATTTGGACCGAGTGAAGGGACCTGCTCCTGATCCCGAACATCAGAAAATCCCCCTCCTGAAGAGGGTCTTCTTTGAAGAATCCACCGGTCGTTAGCAGTACCTGACGGATTGTACCATCGCCATTGATAAGAACTGGGAACAGTCGGGGGAACTTCGTTTTCCCTTACTTTGCCCCATTCATTAGGTATCCATCTCTCGGCCGTTTTGGTTTCAATTTTGTATGAGAAAACACCAGTATAGCTGTCATCTGTATCCGGAATCTGGTCGGTCGGGATTTCCCGCAGCAGAGGATGATAATTGAAATCAACTGACGGGTCATTGTTACCCGAGGTTGTCTGTCCCGGATTTGAGTCTCTACCATAATATCGTCTGTTTGCGCCGTTAAGGTAGTATGGATTAGTTCCGTCGCCATAAGTGGAACTGTCATTGTCCATAAAGAACGTCATGGACCCGCTCGTGTCGATGAGCAACAGGACATTCGGCTCCACGATCTGGGAAAAACCTGCCGGAGGATTCTTCGGGGCCGAAAAAACATTTGTCTGGGGTTCAAATGCGATACTTGCGGGAGCAATCAAGAACGTAATCAGCCCCGCTAAAAAGATCATGTACTGTAAAACAGTCGCTCTATTTTTCCTCAGATTCTTCATGAAGCTCACCTCCGGCTTCCTGGGTTTCACATTATTTTGGTTGAACGAATATGGCCTGTTCAACGGTTTTCGACATTTCGTCCTTTTCGCCTTTATTTACAATAGCTTCCGAACGGACAAGATATGCCTTCAGTATTTTTGATTCCGGAGACCCGGAACCGGGGTTTCCTTCCGCGGCGTTGGAACTGGCATAGGACTGCCCCGCCTTGAGGCTGCCCCCTTCCCTCGCCCTGTACATCCTCGGAGGTATTCCCGGCTGAAATGTCAGCGCTTCTCCGAAGTCATATGCCAGGTCGTAAATACGCACATTGACCTCGGCATCATCAAGAGAAAAAGAAATTGTAGGGTTCGGTACAGAACCGCCATCCAATACAAGGAGTTCCTTAAATGACTCTGAAGCGGTTACCGCGTTGATTGCTCCCGGTGCAGACAAAGACGGTATATCATCAGAAGCAATCCTTTGGTAGAGCCATGCCTTTCCCCTCTCGAGCCCGGCAAGGGCCGCATTGAGGCGGAACTCATCATCAGTCTTCATCTTGGTAGTGGTCATCATGTTTTCGATGAAGACAAAAGACACAGCGACCATCGCCCCTGCTACGAGCAGAACTATAAGGGTCAGCGGAAGAGCCATGGCAGCTCTCTTTTTCTCACTTCTCCCGGCGCTCTTCAATTTCGTATCCTCCAGCTTCTGGTTACAGTTGCGTACCTATATCGCCTGTTCGTAGGCTGTGGTGCCTCTGCCGGCCATCCCTCAATCGAACTTTGCAATTCCGAGGCATGTACAGTATCGCCGCGAGCAAGAACAGTAACCTGGAGCACCCTGTTTCCGTCACGGTTGAAAACGCACCACAGACCTTCGACGCCCTCCACAGCGGATTGACTGCCTGAACCGTCGGAACGTTCAATGTACATGTTTCCGCTGCTGACTTTTATCTTGACCGCCTTCAGGTAATGGGCTTCTTCAAAGGCGTTTATCTTCTGACTTTTATTGGATGCCACAGATAATACTTTTCCGTCTCCCGGGTCGACGGCAGAAACATAAAGAGGAGAAATTCCTGCGGGAAAAACGATCCAACTTTTCGTAGTATCGTTCCTGTTGGCTTCTACTTTTAAAACACCGGTCAGCTCGATCTGCTGTGCGGTGGAGTCTGCTTCATAATCCTGCTCGATCCCGAAGCCGGAAGGTTCTCCGTACACAAGCCAGAGAGCCGTTCCCTCCGTCGTGTCATCGGGTACAACGACATCCCCCGATGCAAGCTGTACCGGACCGGAAAATTTCTTGTTCGGGGATGCATTATCAAGAATAAACAAGGGTGGGTTAGCCGAAAAACCGTTCTGAAAGTCCGTTTTCCCCGCCGGAAGCCCCAGAGCAGCTCCTGAAACAAAGGGCTGAATGGAAGCAAGAGCGATATGGCCTCGCTGTTTTGCTTCCATGACGTCCTGGTGGAACTGATAGCTCTCGAACACAGAGAAAAAGAGGGTCATGACGGCACCCATGACCACACCGAGTATCAATATGGAGACGAGTATTTCTACCAGCGTAAAACCTCTGCGTTTTCTTTCCCTGGTCATCTCTTCGTTACTCCTTGTATTGAATAGCGGTTAAATAAGACTCTTCGCTCATGTCGCGCTGAAGAGTAACCGTTGACGGCTGCGTTATTCCTCCCCAGGACACCTGGACGATACCATTTCCTCTGGCAAGGGAACGGTCAAAAGAAACGGTGTACATTCCTACCGTGTCAGTGCTGGTTATATCCGCCGACTGAGGTTTAAGGGCTTCGAGGGCGTCCAGGCGTTCATAGGCCAGTACGAGGGCCTGTTCTTTCTGTACTGTCTGCAGGGCCAGCTTTGAGGACATAATTGGCACCAACGCCATAGCGAGGAGCGCTATGGCGAGGATAAGAAGGGCTATAATGCTCTCCGCAAGGGCAAAGGCCTTTCTCTTTTGTCGAACGAAAGCCTTCGGTTTCTTTCTCACTGCGCTCTCCCTTCTTTCATCCCCGGAACTGGGACTGTGTGTCTCATGATTCTCTAACCCCAAAAGCAAGTTTCCTAAAAAACCGTGATTCCCTGGAGAGGGTCAGGATCAGCTTTGGGTTCTGGAGTTCTCAATTACCTTTTGTGTCATCCTGAGGCCGGGACCATGTCGAAAGGATCTCACCCTTAGGACAACCAAGAACTAAAAACGAGGTCCTTCGCTGTGCTCAGGACGACAACTCCTCAAAACCAGATTCCCCCCTACGGGGATGCTCCCTCCGCTTCGCTTGGGTGCTGCGCGATCGCGATCAGGCTTCGCCTTTCGGAATGACAGGGCAATGTATTTACTTTACCCTCATGCCCACGATCATATCAGTGACGACGAAAGGACGATCAGTTCCTCCAGTAAAAAAGGAGCTTGGGTCAGAGCCTCCCAAAAGGGCCGTGCTCTCTGCCATATCCGCCAGCTTCTTTTTGCACCCCTCGGTAGCCATCATGGGAATGCCGCCTCCGGGGGGAAGTGTGTAGAGCATCCTCAGGACATACCATTTGAATTCAAAGGTCGGTATGGATCCACCCCCGCCGCCGCCGGACATGTCGGGAAAAATGTAGAGGAAGTCCCGTGTCTCGTCCACAGGTCGATCCATGAATTTTTCAAGGTGCTTGATAGCATTCACACCAATGAGGGGAGTGAGATCCCTCTTCGGGTTGTCGGCGTCGAACATAAGAGCCGCCGCCTTCATAGTCCGAAGGTCGTTGATGATCACCGTGGCGTCGGCACTGTCCTGGCCTCTTTGCCGCACAAGGAGCATCGCCCCTGCGAGAATGCCGATGATGATAATGACGATGAGAAGTTCCACAAGGGTAAAGCCCGAACGTTTTGAACAATGTAATCCCCTGCCCCACGCAGTATTCATTGAGCTGATTCCCCCTCTTTCCCTGTGGAAATGCGGGGGCCCGAAGGCCCCCGGTTAAACATATTTAGCGTGCTCTCATGAAAACCTTCGCGTCACTGTCAGCATATTTTGTTACATAATCCGGCCCAACTAAACCATTTGCTTCTGCAGAATCAGAAAGCTTTGTTTTAATTCCGGTAGATACGTCAGCGCTCGTTTCATAACCCATAAACCAGTTGTCTCCACTTTCTGCGGTCTCATATCCTGGCTGTCCAGAAATGCTTCTATCCATATATTTATCGAGGCTAGTTATACTAGGAGCCTGTCGGACTTAGGCCACATCGGATAAAATAGACTCATCCCGACCAAAGGCGGCGAAAGAGCATGGTGACCAGATTCCAGACAGTAGACAGAGCGACTCCGTACATACTCCCCCAGTCCATTGAGGACTGGCTTCCCGAAGACCA